>JAAYHT010000181.1 GCA_012735285.1 Clostridiales bacterium
AAAAGCGGACTTTGTCGACAGTCTGAGGCAAGGCTAGCGCCTTGCCCTTTACCAAGTACAACCATTGCATCCGTTTAGATTGAATGCAGTTCTAGATTTTTTATCAGAGTTTCTGCGGTGATGATCGCAGCCAAATAGATCTAGGTCTATATCGCAATCATCTCTAAAATCCTCATCGCATCTAAAGCAATCATCATGTCGTCTATCTACTCTGTCATCCCAACAGTCATCATCGAAGTGGCCGCGTTTGTGATTCCTATCTCTTCGACAGTCATCATCAAATCGGTCACGTTTATGATCCCTTTCTCTGCGACGGTCACCATTGCAGTCATGGCGTTTTTTTCTATCATTACAGAACAGATCGCATAGTTCTCTTAGACTTAGTTCATCATCCCTTTCGCGGCGGCATTTGTCGCATAATTCAAAGTCTCTAAAGCCAACCCCCGGGATATTATTGCATGGATCCTTCGATGATGTTCCGCAGAACTCGGAACTATCTTCACGCTGTCCGCAAGGCATAATTCCTTCTCTTGCATCTATGATAAATAGGGTTTTTCTTACCACTTGGACATGGACAGTTGGTTCGATAGCTACTTTAGTTTTGAGTGTTAGTGAACATTCTTCCGAATCCGGCATGAAGAATTCCGCACATCCATCCTGTTTTGGCCTTCTTCTGTTACACTTGACTTTTAATTCAGGATTAACTAGCTTAATTTTTCCGCCGAAACGGAAAGTAATCTCAGGTGAATTCCCATTTACAGGGCAGGGTATTGCTAGGTCAGGTATAGCGAAGTTGGAGCAACATCCACTTGGGACAGTAATTGGGGGTTCGTTTTCATTATTTCTGATCTTAGCTCTGAAACAGCAAGTTCTTCCACGGGTATTAACTGTTCCTTCTATTACTATGGTCGCACGAAATTCCCAATTACATATATTTCTTAGAAGGAAAAAGACTTTAGTCGGCAGACCTTCATAGTCACATCTCTTATTTTGAATCTTTGGAATTATGCTCGATGCCCCAACAATATATCTCCCGTTTTCAAACCTGACCGAATCTACAGTTTCTCCGTCTAAGAGAACTTGAGAAGTACTTATATTTCCGGGAGGATTTGTCTCAATGTAATCGATTTCCGCATATGTGTTTTCGATATTAAACACAGAGTCTTTATCGATTATACAAGGTTCGCATTCACAGCTGCGCTCGCAATCCCTGGTGTCGATTGTAATGATGAAATCATCGGAATCATATGCTGTATTTAAATGGAAGACTAAAGGACAGCTGGATGCTCTGTTAAAGGAAAAAACCTTATCTATATATACTAAATTTGGCTCTTTGTCACTGAAGCAGATACCTTCAGTATCTATATTAGTTCCGCAAATCTCTGATAATTCAAGATTGCATTTGTTCTTCCTCATTTTCATTACCTCTCTAAATATATTTTGCTTATATTAGGAGAGCCAAGATGTCTCCTAATATGTAATTTTGAAGGTATACTACTTCCTTACATCATATGACGAAAAAATCGAGATGCTACTTAGAATAATAAAAACCTGTAAATAATTATTGGGGGATCAGCCCATTTTTTTAAAATAAAGTGTTGCAAAGTGGTTCAAAGTGGAGTATAGTGGAGTTAGATTAAATGAGTATGGAGTACTACCATGTTTATAGGTGAATACCAACACTCACTAGATGCGAAAAGTAGGATAATTATCCCTTCAAAGTTCAGAGAAGAACTCGGTTACAGGTTCATTATGACCAAAGGACTGGATAATTGTCTTTTTATATATTCATTAGAAGAGTGGAAGAAATTTGAGGACAAGCTTAAAAATCTTCCCGTAGCCAGCAAAGATGCGAGAGCATTTGTACGTTATTTTTTCTCAAGTGCAGTTGAGTGTGAAATAGATAAACAGGGGAGACTAACAATACCACAGAATTTAAGGAATCATGCGAAGATAGAAAAAGAAGTTGTGATAATTGGAGTTATGAGTCGCGTAGAAGTATGGAGTAAGCAAGAATGGGATAAGTACGGCACTGAAACACTTTGCTATGATGACATCGCAGAAAAGATGGCTGAACTCGGCATATAACCTAAAAGGAGTATGATATGGATTTCAGGCATACACCCGTGCTATTTACTGAGACAATTGAAAGCTTGAATATTAAGCCTGAAGGAATCTATGTTGATGGCACTCTTGGCGGAGGTGGACATGCGGCAGGCATCTGTAGCAAATTAAGTCAAAAGGGGATTTTAATATGCATAGACAGGGACCGAGATGCTTTAAATGCTGCTGAGGAAAAGCTGAAAGAGTATAACTGCAAGAAACATTTTATTCACAGTAATTACGAAAACATAAAAGAAATATTAAGTGAACTAAATATATCTGGGATTGATGGAGCAGTGTTAGATCTGGGAGTTTCTTCTTATCAACTTGATAACCCAGATAGAGGCTTTTCATATATGCAAGAGGGTCCGCTTGATATGCGAATGAACAAAGAAGATGATCTCACCGCATATACCATCGTCAAAGAATTCGATAAAGAAGAGCTGACAGAGATAATAAGAGAATATGGTGAAGAACGTTGGGCAGCTAGAATCAGCGAATTCATCGTAAAAGAGCGTAAAAAGGCACCGATAAGTAGCACCTTCCAACTAGTTGATATTATTAAAGCGGCAATACCAGCTTCAGCTAGACGTGAAGGTCCACATCCTGCCAAGAGAACGTTTCAAGCCTTGCGTATATACATTAACGATGAATTAGGCCAGCTATCAAGATCAATCGACCACTATATTGATGTATTAAATAGTAAAGGCAGGTTATCAATTATTACATTTCATTCGCTCGAAGATCGAATAGTTAAAGAAGCCTTTAATAATAGGTTGAATCCTTGTACCTGCCCTAAAGAGTTACCTGTATGTATATGTAATAAAAAATCAGATGTAAAAAAAGTTTGTAGCAAACCAATTAAACCAAGCGATCAAGAAATAATTGAAAATCCAAGAGCTCGTAGCGCTAAACTCAGATTTATAGAAAAGAGGTAATGAATTATGATAGCAGCGGAAAAATGGTTTGAATATCAAACAAGCTATCAAAAGTATGGCTTAGATATGAAGC
>JAAYHT010000182.1 GCA_012735285.1 Clostridiales bacterium
ATCCGCTTGAAAAAGCGGACTTTGTCGACAGTCTGAGCCTCTGCATTTTGCAGAGGCTTAATGTTATGGAATAGCAATGTCAATGCGTTGATTTGGTGGGTTTAGTTCATTAAATTTATACACACAATCTAAAAAGTGTGGAATTGCTGGATTGGGATTGTTCTTATTCCAGATAAGTGCTGCTCCGTCTGTTAATTCTTGCTCCTCTCCTTCCCCTAAATCTAAATCTATAAATCGTAGATCATAACTACAAGAATCTTTGTGAAGCAAAAAGTGGATTCCAACTCCCATGCCAGTTGCGATAAGCATGAATACGGTACTTAAAGAATTAGTCTCTTTTACGAACTTAGGACGGAAGTTGCCCTTTGCACAGATCTCTTGGATACGGTTGACGGCGCGGCTTGAGTTACGAAAGACGCAGAGAAAGTTTTCATCTTTCAATTCGCTTATAGATACCTTTTTACGATCAGCGAATCTGTGGGTTGGAGGAACTACCAGCATAAGAGGGGAGGGATCGTACACATAGTATTCATAGCCTGTAGGAGGGATTGCATAAGTGATGATAGCACCAAAATCGACTACATTCGCATCAACTTCTCGTAACAATTCTTCAGGATTGTATTCTCTAAGGGACAAATTGCACAGTGGATGACTTTTAATAAAGTTATTTATTATCTGTACTAGACGACGGTTTTCACTAATATCTGCAATTCCGATGGTTAGAGTGCAGGATAAAGAAGAGTTAGTTTTTGGGTGATAAGCTTTTAGTGTCTCGCATTGCCGTACAAATTCTTTTGCTATGGTTAGAAAATGTTCGCCAGCTCGGGTTAGACGGACACTTCTTGTACTGCGGGTGAATAACTTAACTTCAAGATCTTCCTCAAGGCTGGAAATCATTTTACTAACACCTGGTTGTGATATATAAAGCCGGTTTGCCGTCTCTGTAAAGTTAAGGCATTCGGCAAGCGTTAAAAAACACTTGATTTCCTGCAAAAACATTTCAAACCTCCACAGAAGATGATGAATGTAGCGGAATTTTGTCTAAATTATATCATAGTATCAAAACAATTGAAAACGAATAATTCGATAAAATGTTTCATACAACTTAAATCTTTGATATACTGTTGTCATTAGTTTAGTAGAACTTCCCCAAAAATTTAACAATTCTTTTATTTCTCAGTTTTCAATCAAACTACAGGAGGACAGATTATTGAAGGGCTGTTTGTTTGACGTCGCTGCAGGGGCATTGCTACATGATATAGGAAAGGTTATTTACAGAGCAGGCAGCATCGATTCACGAGTACATACCGAATCTGGTTTTTCTTTATTGAAAGAATATCTCGATAGGAAACCTATCCTTGATACAATTCGTTATCACCATAAAAAGTTCTTAATTGATGCAGAGTTAGAAAAAGATTCTCCGGCCTACATAGTTCAGATTGCGGATAATATTGCTACTGGAAATTATAATAGGGATATTGAGGGGGATGAAAATACCTCTAAAATCTTTAAAAAAGGCATGCCGCTTTCGCCTGTATTTAATCTGTTAAATGGGAATTCTGGAAAAGCCGTTTATAAACATATTTATCCGAAGGATGAAAAAAAGATTCCGGAGACTTGTACTGAACCAGATTATACTATCAGTGAGACAGAGTACCACCAACTACTGCAGGATTATAAAGAAAGCCTGTCCAGTATTGATTTTAATTCCGATAGCATCAACTCCATTCTGGAATTGAATGAAGCTTATCTATCATATGTTCCATCAAGTACTGCAAGAAACCAAGTGTCCGATATTTCTCTTCATGACCACCAAAAAATCACAGCCGCTATTGCATCAAGCATCTATGTTTACTTAGCGGAAAACAATCGCCTAGATTTCCGAAATGAACTATTGGATAGGGAGAAAGATTTTTATGATGAACCTGCTTTCCTTATGTTGGGTTGTGATTTTTCCGGCATACAGAATTTTATTTACACCATTTCTAGCAGAGCAGCACTCAAGGGTCTGCGCGCTAGATCCTTTTATCTAGATATTATGATGGAGCATATTATAGATGGACTTCTTTCACTTGCCGGTTTATCAAGAGCAAATGTTATTTATTCCGGAGGCGGACATGCATATGTTCTTTTACCAAATACAGATTCAGCAAAAGAAGCAGTAAATATATTAGAGAAAAAAGTAAACGACTGGCTTGTTGATCATTTCGGCATAGCTTTATACCTTGCAATCGGAACAAAGGAATGTTCAGGAAACGATCTCATGAATATTCCCTATGATAAAGAACCTTACAGCAAGATTTTCAGGGAATTGTCTTTTGAGATATCTAAGAAAAAGCTTCATAGATATAATTACGAACAATTATTAAAGTTGAACACAAGAGATAATGCGGATAGTGGTGGTAGAGAATGTCGGGTATGTGGAAATACTGACTACTTAGTTGAAAGTAATCTAGAGGATGATTCTTACATATGTAGATTCTGTAATTCTTTAGAAAGGATATCTTCTGCAATTATCAGGGATAATATTGTTTTTTTAGTTACAGATAAGGCTGTTGAAAATTCACCATCTATTTCGTTACCTAATATTGCATCTGAAAAAGCATTCTTAAATATTGTTAGCAAGGAAGAAACAAGAAAATACTTCGAGGAAAACCAAGCCCATTGTATAAAGGTTTATGGTAAAAATGAAGGCTTGGCCGGATTTAATCTAGCTACAAAACTCTGGCTTGGCGATTATTTCAAAAAATCTGAAGACGGTAGCGTAGCAAACTTCAGGGAGCTTGCAGAAGCATCAAAAGGAATAAAAAGACTTGGAGTACTTAGGGCTGATGTGGATGATTTAGGTGTTGCCTTTATATCAGGCTTTATTAGAACAAATTCAGAAAATCATAGTCACTATGCTACACTAGCTCGTTATGCTGTACTTTCAAGGTCACTTTCTGTTTTCTTTAAATACTACATTAACTCTATTGTAAGTCGCGATGGGGTAAATAAATCTAATCAGTTTGATTTAGGGAAAAAGGCATTGGAAAATCAACATAGAATAGCAACAATCGTGTACTCGGGAGGAGACGATTTATTTATAGTTGGAGCTTGGGATCAAATTATCGAATTGGGAGTAGAGCTCAATAATGAATTTAATAAGTATAGCCAAGGGTCAATGACATTATCGGCAGGAGTATCCTTCTTTGATAGTTCCTATCCGATTTCGCGCATGGCAATAGAAGCTGGGGAGCTTGAAGAACAAGCAAAAAACCATGATGGGAAGAATGCCTTATCATTATTTGGCAAGGAGCTTGCTGTAAATAAGAGTTCTGGACAAGCTTTCGCTTACCTACACACATACTCTTGGGAAACATTTGTAGAAAAAGTGATAAATGAGAAATACAGGCTGCTACAAAGCTTCTTCGGTGAAAAGAAGAATAGCGGAATGGGCAGCGTAAGCATTATGTATCGATTGCTCGATTATCTTAGAGGTACTGAAACAGATAGGATAAATATAGCCAGGTGTGCGTATTTGCTTGGTAGAATGGCTCCATCTGCTAATGCAAGAGAAGAAGAAAAAGCAAAATATAGTGAAATCTCATCACTTATCTATAAGTGGATTCTATCAGGTGAAGACAGGCGCCAGTTGATAACAGCAATGAATCTCTATGCTTTTTATTATAGAGATTAACATAGCTAATAAAGGAGGAAAAGTATATGGCAGATACAATAAAAGACTTTGCTTCATTGGGTAAGGCTTTGGGTTTTGAAGGTCATGAACAAAAGAATGATGATCAATCCTATTTACCCGAAGACTATGTTTCTCATGCGGAAAAAATAATGAAGGGTTTATTAAGAAAAGATCGGTGGGGCAATATGGTTTTTGATCTTACCACTTCGCAGCTTAGAAATATACTTTCGTTGATAAATCAACTCTATAACGAAGTTATGTTAATTGATAAAGAAGATTTACCGGATGAAATAAAATCGAGACTACAATATATCAAAGTCAGATTGCTATATGAAAGCGGCAGAACAAGAGCTGTAAAAGAGTTTGTAGAAAAGGCTGATTTAATAAAACTAATAGATGGGATTAAGGGGAAAAAGAGCAATCTGATAAAATTTGTACGCTTTATGGAGGCAATGGTTGCCTATCATAAGTATTATGGTGGCAATTAAGGAGGTAAATACATATGTACGGAAAACTTATGATAAAAGCTGACTTAGAAGTAGTAACAGGTATGCATATAGGGGGATCTAATTTATTTTCAGCGATCGGCTCAGTAGATTCCGTTGTCATACGTGATGCGAGGACGCAACAGCCTATAGTTCCTGGAAGCAGTATAAAGGGTAAATTACGCACCCTCCTACAGAAGTCCTTGAGTGAAAAAATAGTGCTTAATGAACCTAATGATGATAAAGAGGTAGTAAAAAGGTTATTTGGTTCTAGCAAAAAGAATGATATTAAAAGAGCCAGACTTCAGTTTTGCGATGCCTTTCTAACCAATGCGGATGAACTGAAAAACAGTGGTTATACAGAGATTAAATTTGAAAATTCAATCAATCGCGCTACGGCAATAGCAAATCCAAGGCAAATAGAACGAGTTGTAAGAGGTGCAGTATTCGGTTTAGAAATCATATACGACGTTGTTGAAGAACAGGAAATAAAAGAAGACTTCGAACATATTGCTAAAGCAATGATATTACTTCATGCAGATTATCTTGGAGGACATGGTACAAGGGGATACGGCCGAGTGCGTTTTAAAAATATAGATTTATTGCCGGTTGAAAGTTCCCTGGATGAAAGTAAGCTATCGACGTTAAGGGGTATATTGAAGGAAGTTGAGAATTATGAATTATAGTATATTCAAACTAAAATTCAAAACTGCTATACATATTGGATCAGATAGCGGAGTTTCATCCTTGGCATCAAGCCAGTCTGAGGTTCATGCTGACACCTTGTTTTCTGCCCTATGCCATGAAGGCTTGGTTTATGCTGGCATTGACGGATTAAACAGAATCGTCAACATGTTTTCAGAGGAACGCCTCCTGATATCAGATCTTTTTCCCTATATAGATGAAGAGCTGTTTCTTCCAAAGCCTATCCTTATTGTTAAACGAGAGGAACAGAGGGGATTAACCGGCGAAAAAAAGAAGATGAAAGATATTAAGTATATACCCTCATCTGATTTTACTAATTACCTAGCATATTTAACAGGTGAAGGAGATTATACTCCGGTAAAATATGATTATGGAATCAATGAGCTTCGATCGCTTGTTGCAATACATGAGAGGGTAGAACCCGAACCTTTTTATATGGGTACTTTTGTTTTTGCTAAAAATGCCGGCCTTTATTTCATAGCTGGCTGGCATGAAGATAAAGACTATCTATTTCTATTAAAGATCTTAAAATTACTTGTCAAAAGCGGTATAGGAGGAAAGCGTAGTTCAGGCTTAGGAAAGTTTGATGTTGAAGAACCAATTCCTCTTGATACTCCGATTACAGAAGGGCAGCAAGCCATTAAAAAAATGCTGAATAGTAATAGCTCGGCATGGCAAATGTGTCTATCTGTGGCCATTCCAGCAGAGGACGAAAAGGAAGCTATTAAAGGTAGCAATTATTCCCTCCTTAGACGGGGAGGTTTTGTTCAATCGGAAAATTATTTCGAAACACCACTTAAGAAGAAGGTCACATATTCATTTGCTCCTGGTTCCTGTTTCAAAAAGAGATTTAAAGGAACAATTTTGGATGTATCAAATTATGGCAACCATCCTGTTTACCGTTACGGAAAACCACTTTTTTTGGGGGTGGATATATGAGTTCGATAGGTCATCTTACGATGTATGATATAAGGCTTAATACGATAGGTCCAGTATTTATTGGTTCAGGGACTTCGATTAATAAAAAGGAATATATATTCGATGAAATAGAAAAAAAGGTATATATCCCCGATATAGATAGATTTTTCTCCTATTTAGAGAAAAATAATTTGTTAGAATACTACACAAGTTTTATGCTCTATAGCAACCAAAACCTGTTTCAATGG
>JAAYHT010000183.1 GCA_012735285.1 Clostridiales bacterium
GTAACAGATGCACCAGAACCAAAAGGATGTAATTGTGGAAATCACGAAGGAATGCCAACTGGAATGGATGGAATGTATTAATACAAATATAAAAAAGGATAGTTCAACTATCCTTTTTTTTCGATTACGAAACAGGTATGCGAAAAACTAACATATCTGTTTCAATCACTTTTATATAATTTGATTTATGATATTTAATTTAACATATTTATAATGTAATAGCAAGATTCTTTAAACATTTTAAAATATTTTTGATCAAAAAATTATTTTTAAATTTTAACTAGATAATAAAATTATTATTAAAATAATTAATAATATTATAAATATGTTAATATAATAGCCCTAAACACCAGCATATTAGCCATAGATCATACCATAAAATGTAGTTATACCTATCACTATTTACAATAGGCTATTCGCTTGAAAGCCACTGGAATATATAGTATGTTTATAAGGGGTTGGAATATTCTTTTGTAAACGAAGGTGGGTTTATATGTCAAAAAAAATAGTAATTTTAGGGGCGGGATATGCTGGGATTAGTGTTGCAAAAGAACTTGAAAAGCACATTGGTAAAAAAGATATAGAGGTTAAGCTAATTGAAAAGAACTCATTTCATACATTACGTACAGAGCTACACGAAGTGGCAGGAGGTAGAGTATCTCCGGAGGCGGTTCAGGTTGACCTAAACCGTATATTTAAAAATAGCAAGGTTCAAGTCATTAATGATGAGATAGTCAATATCGACTTTGATTCTCAAAAGCTATTATCTAATAGCTATGAATACGCATATGATTATTTAGTTATATCTACAGGTAGTCGTCCATGTTGTTTTAATCTACCAGGTGTTAACGAATATGCATATCAACTATGGTCTTATGAAGAATCTATAGTATTACGCAACCATATCTACAGCTGTTTCCAAAGAGCTTCCAAGATTACGGATAGAGAAGAAAGAAAGAAGTTACTTACTTTCGTAATCGCTGGAGGAGGCTTTACCGGTGTAGAATTAGCCGGTGAATTAGCAGAATGGAAAGACAAGTTATGTATACAGTTCTCAATAAAAAAAGAAGATGTCACTATATATTTAGTAGAGGCATTACCTAGTATTTTAAATATTCTCGATACAAAGTTAGCTAAAAAATGTGAGGCAAGGTTAAAGAAATTCGGTGTAAATGTACTAACTGAGTGCGGTATTCAAAGTGTAGAGAAGGATAATATCTACCTGAGCAATCAAAAGAAAATTGAAGGAACACTGATTTGGACAGCAGGCATACAGGGGAATCCATTTATAGCGGAGATGGATATAAAATGTGATAGGAGATTCCGCGTAGAAGTTAACGAATACATGCAGTCTGTTCAATATGGAAATGTATTCAGTGCCGGTGACTCAGTATCTCATATCTGTGATGGAAAACCCTTACCACAGGTCGTAGAAACAGCACTTCAAACAGGAAACCATATAGCTAAAAATATTTTAAATATTATTGATGGCAAAGAGATAAAAGCTTTCAAACCAAATTATCATGGTGTAATGGTTTCGGTAGGCTTCTCTTATGCGGTTGCTAAAGTAATGGGAATCAAATGTTCAGGGTTCATTGCATCAGCTTTGAAACACATGGTAAACATCCATTACCTTTATATGATTGGCAAGGTTCCGCTAATTATGGATTATATTAAACATCAATTCCTTCAAAAACGATACTGCTCTAAGCTTAACATTTCGTTATCTGTGGAACCGGAAGGATTAAACGAACCTAATACCGTGTAATTGAATGTACCTTGGCAGGTACCAGGAAATAAGCTTAAACCTCTATGCCTCTATAAGATTTCCTAGCTTGTTAGTATGAATTATATATCTCGAAGCTTGGGGTATAGTAGGAGCTAAACCCCAGGCTTCTTTTTCATTTTTGTTAATTGACTATTATAATTTTGGAGTTTAATTTGTCTCCGTTAGCTTGAGAGATCTGCCTGTTTATGCTAATATCAATATTAGATAAATATTAAACTAAATAAATATTTAAGACCAGAAATTTAAAAAATATGAACGCTAAGTCTTGGTATTAAACATATTTCATCTATTATGACACTTTCCCATATTTAATATAGATTAAGATAGAATGTACGGGCTTATTTTTTAAAATGTTAATCAGGATGTCGAGTCTTGATATATAAATAAACATACAAGGGGGGAGAAAATCTAATATGTAAAGATCTATCAATTGAAAGCATTCTCAAAATTTCCTAGTATGCAATTTTAATTATTGTTATCTATCAGTAAGACCTAAAAATTGAAAGTATAGAGTAGCTACCCTGGATTAAACTGATAGTATCGTTTTATTTAAGCGAAAACATGGGAAAGGATATGGTTATGGTACAAACTGAAATTCTCCGTATGGAAGGAATAACCAAGGCTTTTGGTGGTGTAAAAGCGGTAGATAATGTCGATTTTGCACTGCAAAAAGGTGAAATCCATGCGTTGATGGGGGCAAATGGCGCCGGCAAGTCTACTTTGATGAAAGTTCTGGCTGGTGTTTATCGGCAAGATGCAGGCAAAATCTTTTTAGAAGGCCAAGAGATACATATGAAGAATGTTGCATCGGCACATGCCCAAGGAATTACCATGGTATTTCAAGAGTTGAATGTTGCTCCACATCTTAGTGTATTAGAAAATATTTTTCTTTCCAGAGAGATAGTTAAAAATGGAGTCTACAACTGGAAAGAAATGCGTGAAAAAGCCAAACAAATATTAGATGAAATGGGCGTCCATTTAGACCTTGACATTCAAGTACGGCGTCTCTCTGTAGCAATGCAACAAATGGTCGAAATCGCTAGGGCGCTGAATGCAAATTCTAAAATCATTATCTTTGACGAACCAACCTCTTCTTTATCAGTCCAAGAAGTCGAGCAGTTATTCAAAATTATGGCCAATCTAAAAGCGAAGGGCATTTCCATGGTTTATATTTCACATAGACTGGAGGAAATTTACCGTATATGTGAACGTATAACACTTATGCGAGATGGCCGTCATATCTTTACTGATGACATTGAAAATGTCAGTCATGATCGTCTAATAGCAGGGATAATAGGTGCTGAACCTAGTGAACAATTCCCACCTAAGCAAAACAAACCAGGAAAAGTAATTTTTGAAGCAAAGAATATAACCTGTAACGGCAAGTTCCAAGACATTAGCTTTACATTAAGAGAAGGCGAAATACTCGGATTTGCCGGACTTGCAGGTGCGGGAAGAACAGAAGTAGCCAAGGCGATTTTTGGATGCTACGGACTTGACGAAGGAACTATGGTATTAGAAGGTAAAAGTGTTCGCTTTAAGCATCCTAGAAAAGCTATTGATTCTGGATTGGCCTACGTAAGCGAGGACAGAAAAGGTGAGGGTATACTTGCTGTGCGTTGTTTGTGTGAGAATATGACTATTTCTAATATGAACATTATATGTAGTAGTAGTGTAATTAAGCATAGAAAAGAAAAGAGTTTGGTCCAAGATATGATTGACAGATTACACATTAAAACTTCAGGCCTTAATCATAGAATGGACAGGCTCAGCGGTGGTAATCAGCAAAAAGTATGCTTTGGAAGATGGATAATGAATCAACCCAGGTTGTTAATATTAGATGAGCCTACTAGGGGTGTTGACGTTGGCGCCAGGGCGGATTTTTATAGGATCATAAATGATCTTGCAAAGAATAATGTAGGCGTTATAGTAATATCTTCCGAAGAAGATGAGCTGATCGGCTTATGTAATCGCATAGTTGTTATGAGAAACGGACGCAAGGTTGCCGAATTAGATTGTAACGAGGACAACTTAAAAGAGAAGCTAATGAGAAATATGTTAGGTGTAGAAGAAGGAGTAAATGGACATGAAACAATCCAAGGGTAGGGAATTTTATGACAAGTACGGTATTTATATCATCGTTTTAGCTTTAATTGTACTACTAAGTATTATTACAGATGGTTTCTTTTCATGGACTAATTTCACTAACGTTTTACGTACCACATCGGTTTATGCAATTATGGCTTGTGGAATGACCTTTGTAATGATTAGCGGCTGCATAGATTTATCTGTAGGCTCAATAGTTGCATTAACTGGATGTGTGAGTGCTATATGTATGGTGAGCGGGATTCCCATGCTGATTAGTGTAATTATTGGTATTGCCATAGGTGGTCTTTGTGGGTTAGTGAATGGAATCTGTATATCGATATTTAGGGTTCCATTTTTTATTACAACA
>JAAYHT010000023.1 GCA_012735285.1 Clostridiales bacterium
ATTGCCTCGTTAGCTTTTGCTTTTACATTGCTAATTACTTCTGAACCTTTCTCTTTGACCTCATCTGCGATTACTGAACCTTTATCTATAACTTCCTCAATTGTATCGCTGGCGATATCTGTAATCTGGATGATGTCACCATTATCTTTTACTAATTCAATTTGACATTTAGTTCCGAAAACAGCAATAATACCTGCAATGGCAGCCCAAGGTGCTAAAATAGTACCTATAATACTTACGTTTACCGGCAAGTTTAAGATGATCTCCTCGTCTTTTTTTACAATAATTCTAGCTACGTTACCTTTTTTAATATACTCTTTAACCTTTTCAACGATATGTGTACTATGGTCGCCTAACCTGTGTCTTGATTTAATATCGATTGATTCTTCGATACCAATAATGGCATCAACTACATTGCCATCAGCTGCTTCTAAAGCTTCTTTAGCTTCTTTATAGCTTACACCGGTTCTGTCTTTTACAAGTTCAATCTTTTCCAATGTAATATCCATTCATAACACCACCTTTTTTTATATTTTTATTTAACATATAATTAGTTCATAAACTCCTCACTCTTTAAATCGTCTACATCCAAATGATATGCAATATAATCTTTTAAAATCTTCTTTATTTCTAGTAAGATTTTATCATCTAAAGCTAGACGACTAAAGCTACTTAGAGGTTGTTCCAGCAAATACCTTAATACTTCGACTATACCAAAGTCCATAGTATAAAGCAATATTTCATTGGCCCTTGAGAGTTGTTTGCACCGTTCACATACGACTCCTCCTTCTGGAACGCTGAAATATTTTACATCTTCCTTTTCGTTGCAGCGCACACAGGCATCAAGTCTGGGAAAGCTGCCGCTATTTGCCAGGGCTTTTACCTGGTATGCTACAACCAAAGTCTCAAATTTTTTCTTTCTTTCTTCTAGCATTTCGAGAAACTCTACCAACAATCGGAATAGCTTTGGATCAGGAGCATCTTCTGGCAGCAATTTTTCGGTGAACTCTAATATATAAGATGCACTTAAGAATTTATCTACATCTTCACCTATTTGGTAGTTGCTTGATATTACTTCGGCACCGTTTACATGATAGTGTTTTCCAGTTTTATTTATCCTATATTTCCCATAAACAAAAGGTCTCAGTGCTAGAGTAGCTTTGTTTTTACTTTTTTCCTTAAGAGAGGTACCTGCACTTATCTTCCCAAATCTTTTGGTGAAAATCACAAGCATTCTTCTTCCGCCAACTATCTTTATCTGCTTTAGAATTATCCCCTCTGTTTCTACATACATAAAGCACCCTTATTCCTTATTGTATCCAAATGTTGATATGGCAAACTGATTGTCTCGCCAATTCTCCTTAACTTTAACCCATAATTCTAAAAATACTTTAGTACCTAGTATGGCTTCAATCTCGGGTCTGGCACTTTTACCTATTCCTTTTAGCTTTTTGCCCTCTTTACCTATGATAATTCCTTTATGTGATTTTTTCTCACAGTAAATAACTGCACCTATTCTTGTGATTCTTTCTTCTTCTATGAAGCTCTCAATTTCGACAGCCACTCCGTGAGGAACTTCTTCTTCAAGGAAAAGTAAAACTTTCTCTCTGATGATTTCACTTACAAGAAATCTCTCAGGATGGTCAGTTATCATATCTGCAGGGAAATACATCGGTCCTTCATCGGTTAATTCTATTAGCTTAGATAATACCTTATCTACATTCTTGCCTTGTAACGCAGATATGCCAAATATCTCCGAGAAAATACCTGTTGAGCTGTATTCGTCATAAATATCTTTGAATTCATCGGGAGATAATTTGTCTATTTTGTTAATCAATAATATCTTTGGTGTATCTACTTCTTTCATGAGATCTAATATATAGCGGTTGCCTGGTCGATTGGTAATTGAGTCATCAACAATAAATAGTATTACGTCAACTTCCTTAAGAGTTTTAATAGCCATTTGAGACATGTAGCTACCTAATTTGTTCTTTGGCTTATGAATCCCAGGAGTATCTATAAAGACAAGCTGACAGTCATCCTCGTCTCCATTTATCCTAGTATATATTCCCCGGATATTGTTTCTGGTAGTCTGAGGCTTGTCTGTAGTGATCGCAATCTTCTCTCCTAGAATTGTATTTAGTAATGTTGATTTCCCAACATTTGGTCTTCCTATTATTCCTACAAAACCTGATTTCATTGTAGCTCCTTCATTATTTTTTTAATCTAAAAGCATTGGGAAGCAGTTCCTTTATCGTGTGGACATTTAGATTATCTGGATCCTTACCCGTAATTATTCTGATATCATCTCCAAATTCATATATAAATTGCCTACAAATGCCACAGGGATAAGCTTCTCCTCCACTGCTTGCAATAGCTATAGCATCTAATTCCTTTTTGCCATCGGATATAGCGGCAAGAATTGCTGATCTTTCTGCGCATATAGTCGCGCCGTAAGATGAATTCTCAACATTAACTCCGGTGTAAACCTCTCCAGACTTTGTTAATACCGCTGCACCTACTTTAAAATTTGAATATGGTGCATAGGCATTGTCTAAAACACTTTGCGCTTTCATGAATAGAGATCTGTCATCCATATTTAATCCCTTTCCAGTCCCACTTTTCGCATAACACTTTCTTCTTTATCTCTCATATCGGACTTTTCAGCATCGTCTACATGATCATAGCCAAGAAGGTGAAATATACTGTGAACAAACAGATACACAATCTCTCTTTCTGGTGAATGCCCGAACTCATCGGCTTGTAAAAGAGCTTGTTCTGTACATATGACCACATCTCCAAGGCAAATTATTTCATCTTTAATGGCATCTTCAATTCTGTCATATTGAGGGAAGGACAATACATCTGTAACTGAATCAACTTCCCTATAGATTTGATTTAGCTCTCGGATTTCTTCACTGCTAACAAAGGTTACAGATACTGTAACCTTATTATGATCTATACCCTCTTCTTTAAGACATATTTCGGCCGCCTCGTACATTTTTTCAATAATATTATTACCCGGCATTCTTTCTTCGCTAAACAGAATCTCCATTGAAAGTCCTTTCCTACATTAATCTACATCTTCCGGATTAGCCTTAATATATTTTATCATAAGCATTGATAATGCGTTTAACAAGCTGGTGTCTCACCACATCCGAGTCCTTGAAATAACAGAAGTCTATTCCTTCGACTCCTTTAAGAACATCAATTGCATCAAGGAGTCCTGACTTTTTCCCTTTAGGTAAATCTATCTGTGTAATATCGCCTGTCACAACGGCTTTTGATCCAAACCCTAACCTGGTAAGGAACATCTTCATCTGTTCTCTTGTAGTGTTTTGAGCCTCGTCTAGGATAATAAATGAGTTGTCCAAAGTTCTTCCCCTCATATATGCTAGAGGTACGATCTCTATTAGTTCACGTTCTTTCAAACGCAGTGTGCTTTCTCTGCCTAATATATTATATAGTGCATCATATAAGGGTCTTAGGTATGGGTCGACCTTTTCTTGCAAATCACCAGGGAGAAAACCCAGCCTTTCCCCTGCTTCTACTGCAGGCCTAGTTAGAATAATTCTATCTACATCCTTCTTTTTATAGGCATTAATTGCTAAAGCTACTGCTATAAATGTTTTACCTGTACCCGCAGGCCCTACCCCAAATACTACATCATGCTTTCTAATGCTATTCACATATGTCTTTTGCCCTAAAGTCTTTGGCAAAACAGGCTTACCTAAATGTGTATAGCATATAATGTCATTATTTAAATTGCTATCAAGATATGATAGTCCTTTTTCTTTTAAGCTGATAATATAGTTTACTTTCTGGATATCTAATTTCTCTCCATTACGTATTACGTTTATCAGCTCTTCTATCAGCTCGCCGGCTTTAACTGAATCCTTGCCGTTTAATATTATTTCATCTTCTCTTTGTGTAATACCCACATCAAATTTATCGTGGATAATATTCAAATTTACATCTAAATTTCCAAAGAGTTCGTTACTTACTTGTTCTTCTTCAATTTTTATTCGTTTTTCTTCATTCTGTACTTTCTCCAAGCTCACTATTCCCTTCCTCCGACTCAATGGCCGGTTTAAATATTATTTTTTTCCCTATATCTTCTAGTGCCTCCACCATTATGACTACTTCTATTATATTTTCTTCTTCTGAAAACTTCAAACTATTATTTAATATTTGAGCAGATTCTGGAATATATTCTTTAATAGCTTCCCTTAGCTGTTGTTTTGCCCTTTTTTCTATATCTTTATGATCCCTAGTTTGTTTTCGAAGCTTCACTTCTTTCTGTTTATTTGTTGCAAATTCAATAGGAAATGGTCTGACCGTATTAATTAAGACTGTTTCCTCATATATTGCTGAATTAAAAGGTCTAAATATATCTGCACTGTTAAAAGTCAAATCCCCTATTCTTATTGAGAAACCTGGCATTTCTCTTCCTGTTAAATCCTTATGTAGTTCTTCTTTTTCTTGATAATATACGAATCTATATATTGTTTTTGCATAAACTTCACCATCTGCATGAACATACCTATATCCCGGATTTTCGGGATCTTGGGTGTAAGTCTTATCTTCTATAGGTATCATACCTGTAATAAGCAAATCTCCTTCCCTTACAAAATCGCCTTTTTCAACAACTCCTTTTCCCTCTCTAGCTATAGTTTTTTCAATATATCCTTCTTTAGCTGCTACAATATGACATGGTTGTTCTTTATCGACTATAGGGATAGGTTTTGTGCCTTCAACGATAGTAACTTCAGCTAAATTGCCTTTCAATTCTATCCCTATCCAGCTCAAATCTTCAAACTGTTTATACATATCGATCTCTACCTTATCAAGATCTATTGACTTGCTGCAGCCTTCATATAGCCCAGCATACTTTAGTTTTTCACGAATTTCCCTCTCTGTATAACTCTTATACCCATAAATTCTAATTTCAGATATGAATAAACTTTGAAAATATATTAAGAAGATAAAGAGAGCTACCCCAATAAGTGCAGTCTTATTGCTGAAAGCACGCTTTAAAAGTGGTTTTATACCCTTTTCAGATAATATGGTGACCCTGTAACGGTTGCCCTTTAACCTCATGAACTTTTTCCAGTCTTTTGCTTCCAATTTAAGTGTCATTTCCAAATCACTACGAATATGGATATTCCAAAGAGCTATTCCTTCTTTAAGGCATAAAGAGAGAAGCTTTTGAGGGTCAAAACCTTCTACTAAAACAGTAATATAATGCATCTATTCTACTCCCCTGAACCGTAGAATTCGATATTATCAATATTCCCACTGATTAACATCCGCTCTTCAGCCAACTGCCGAACAATTAAATCTCTGCCGGTAACCGAAATATACTTGCGGCCGCAGCTGACAACAACATTATTATTGCTAATCAGTACAATCTTTTTTACGTTGTCTAAAATAGCGGTCTTTCCACCTACCAATATTCTTGGCATATTAATGCTGAAATCATATATAAGTTCATCTTTTATAAACATCTTACAATCTAACCCTCCTGCCTTTTTACACTTTATGATTTTTTTCAAAAAAAAAGACCCAATAGAAAAAACCCGGCATTACTACCGGGTCAGAAATTTCTTTAGGTTTATAATATACTTTCAACGACTTTTTTCACTATACTACCATCGGCTTGACCTTTTACCTTAGGCATTACGGCACCCATTAGTTTGCCCATATTTTGCTTTCCGCCTTCGATACCTAGTTCATTAGCCGTCTGTTTAACAATATTAAGTATTTGTTCTTCTGAAAGCTGCTTAGGCAGATAGTCCATTAAAATATTTATTTCTTCGTTATAGACTTCGTATAAATCCGTTCGGCCTGCTGCCTCAAAACTAGAGAGGGCATCTTTTCTCATCTTCACTTGCTTGCTTAAAATATCTATTACACCCTGATCATCAAGCTCTTTTTTATTGTCTATCTCATACTGCTTAATTGCAGCTAACGCATAACTTAAAGTTTCTTTCCTTATTTTCTCTTTGGCCTTCATAGCCTCCTTTAAGTCGTTTGCTAGTCTATTTTTTAAAGACATTAGCAACACCTCAAATTAATATTTCTTAGCTTTTTTTCTCGCAGCTTCAGATTTTTTCTTTCTCTTAACACTGGGTTTTTCGTAATGTTCTCTTTTTCTAAGCTCAGACATTACTCCATCCCTTGCGCAAGAGCGTTTAAATCTTTTAAGCGCACTTTCAAGGTTTTCACCTTCTCTTACAACCACTTGTGTCATCTGTTCGTCTCCCTCCCCTCCGTACTCTGGACTCTGGATGCACTACTACCAATGATAGTAATATGAACGGTCAAGTCTATAACGAATTACATTATACACACTGTGTTTAAAATAATCAAGGCGTTTTTTTATTAAAACCAACAATCTTAAGGATTGTTAGACAGTTAAAAAATCAACCTGGTGGCCATTTCATCTGCCTCTTTCCAAGTAGGTGAAAATGTATATGATTTACTGTCTGAAGACCGTCTTTTCCACAATTGCAGACGAGGCGATAGCCATTTTCTAATCCTAAATCCTTAGCAATATCTTTAACTTTAGCCATTAACCATCCCATTATTTCAGCATCATCAAAACTTACTTCATCCAGGGATGAAATATGCTTTTTAGGTATGATCAATACATGTACAGGTGCTTGCGGTTGTAAATCGTGGAAGGCTAAAATCTTATCATCTTCATAGGCAATATTAGAAGGTGCCTCTTTCTCCACTATTTTACAAAATATGCAATCCATTTTTCTCACTCCTAAATAATTTATTCCTGTCCATTTATCATACACCTAACGCGATGATCTAGCAATCCCCTTTTAATTGCTTGACTTGGACAAGATTTAATACAATCCCCGCAACGAATACATTCTATGCTGTTTGGAGTTTTGAAGACAGATATGCCAAGCTTACAAGTTTTTGAACAGCTTTGACATTCATAACACCTATCATAATCAATAGTATATCGATAAAATGCGAATAGGTTAAATAATCCATAAATAGCTCCTAATGGGCAAATGTATCTACAAAAAGGCCTAAAAACAATAATTGATAACACTATAATTAGGATTAATAAGGCGCTTTTCCAAACAAACAGGTAGCCTAAAGCCTCTCTAATACTTTTACTCGCAATTGCTAGAGGCCAACCTGCCATCAGGGTACCTGAGGGGCAAATCCATTTACAAAACCCTGTCTGACCCTGACCTATTAAATCTACAACAAATAGTGGGAATATTATTACAAAAATAATTAGTATAAGATATTTAACTAATTTTAGATACCTGTCTCCTTTTATCCCTCTAACCTTCTTTACAAACGGAATTTTGTAAAGAAGGTCTTGAAATAGACCAAAGGGGCACAGCCATCCGCACACAAAGCGGCCAAATACAGCTCCGATTGCAAATAAAAATCCCGTAACATAAAATGTAAAGCCAATATCCCTGCTTGCAAGCATGGATTGTAAGGATCCTAAAGGACAAGAGCCTAAAGCGCCCGGACAGGAGTAACAAGAAAGCCCGGGCACACATAAATATTTTGATTTCCCTGTATAGATAGTTCCTTTTAAAAAACCTTTTATGTAGCTATTAGAAATAGCAGAGAAACCTAGCTGAACTACCAAGCGATTTTTTATTTTATCAACCAATGCCTATACACTCCAAGCA
>JAAYHT010000328.1 GCA_012735285.1 Clostridiales bacterium
CCACTAACAGGATTCTCTTGCTGATCATCAACACGTAGGATTACTTGCACGAATGCTTTGAGAATAGCGTTTGCTGGCAACAAGATATTATCTCCTGCCTGCAGTTCAAGGGAGGCAGTCTTGGACTCGAGAGTAACTCCATTATTAACAATTATGTCTTGTCCCTCAGTAGCTAAATCCTGAGTGGATAAGATGAGGTCATCGTGGGAAATAATATTCTCCGCAATTACTAGTTTGCCGGTAACAATCAGATGCAGCAAACCGCCGCTGGTTAAACCTGTAGTTTCTTCAGCAACATTGCCGACAATTAAGTCTCTGACATTATATATTCGAATATCTCCTACTGAAATCCCTTCAAGATAATCCACAACAGTAATGAGATATTTGTCTTCTGTTCCTATATCTCCGCCCGCTTCTATATGGGCTTTGTTGGATTCAATATTCACTTCATTCGGATCTGGATTACCGTTAAGCACGCTATAAGGTGTAATGATGTAGACCACACCCTCCTCGCTTTGGCTGGTTAAAGTATCCAGATATAAGTGTCCGCCTACTCCATTGATATGGATGTTGCCTTTTGCAGTAGCATTCAACCTTCCTCCGGGCATGGTGTAAACCCTGAGGAAATTATCGAGTGAGCCGATTTCGCCGTTGATAGCTATTAGCTGAATAAGACCCTTACCTTTGATATTGGGGTTGTCATCAGCAACATCAGTAGAAATAGAATCCTGAGCATGGAGATAAATATCACCGCTCTCGGAGCTGATAATCCCAAGAATTATGCTTCCGACGCTCTTGAGATTTATACTACCGCTGTTGGAAATAACAGTAACGACCTTCATATCCCCTGCAACTTCCTGCAAGTAAATATCACCGGTAGCGCTAGCTGTCAAGCAACCGTTAGCAAGCAGATCAATACGCAAGTAGTTATCGGCAGCACCTATCGAAGAAGCTGTTAAGATCAAGGCACCACTCACTATATTGGCATTCTCATCGTCGGAGGCAGCTTGTATTGACCCGGCGACAAAATTGACCAGGCCGGGAGTATAGATGAAGTCAATGTTAATATCTGCCCTGCTGCCATCGCTCTTGATGCATTCAAGATAAATATCCGAGCCAGAACGAGCCGTAAGAACTGCGTTAGCGCCGGGCTGCAGCAATAGCGGAGTATCTGCCGTGCCTAAAGGACCTGTTGCTGCTTCCAGAACCAAGTCACCGCCAATGATATTTGCACCGTCACCAAGACCTCTTACACTATAAATTCCCCGCGCGGATTTAAGCATTATGGTTTTGCCCGTTGTGGATTGGACAGTATTCACATTAAGGTCCTCCTTAGAATTGAGGAAAATATGTCCTCCAGCCTTTGCATTAAGCTTGTCAGCCTGCACAGTCAATGGTCTGTATACAGTAACAAGTAAGTACGCTACCTGGCTGTCCAGCTGCTCGGGATCGGTAACCAACCTGCCACTGGAATCATAGAAAGCTACTTCTCCGGGCTTGGCGCCTGCCAGGATTGTGCGCATCTCATTGGTCAGGCTCACCTTGCCGCCGGTCAGATCTATCCTATATTGCCCTGTGGCGCCAATATCGGCGGCCACATCCAGCACGATATTGTTGCCTGCTAAATCCAGATCATTGTTCCAGTAATTTGTAGAGCTTAATATCTTGATGCGAACTGCTTCAAGGAATTCATAAATTTCCCGGGCAGTATTTTCATCTTTAATCCAGTCATTCCACAAGCTCAAAAGATCATTATTCCCTTGGTAATCATCAGGGTTGCCGTCTACAAGGCCACCGTTTGCAACTTTAATATGGATATCTCCGCTCCGGGAAGTGACATTGATAACCGGTAAAGAGCCGGATATTTCATGCAGATAGATATTGCCGCTGGCCAGAGCGCTTACTCCCTCGCCTACTTCCGTTCCACTGTTGATCCTGAATGGTAAGCTTTCCGAGCCGATATCACCGAAAGTATATAGTTCGATCAGTTTGCCCGTGACCAGGGAATTGCTGTCATAACCTATAATCCTGGTTTGAGCTTCCAGCCTTACGTTTCCGTTTTCGCTGATTATACTTCCAACATACAGGGTGTCATTAATTTCTTTAATGCTGATATCACCTGTTGTTGTGGAAGCATCGATTCTCCTGCCGTTTCCGTGAAGTTCGATGTGAACGGGGTTATTAACTCCGATTCCTGTGCCTGCTTGTAGGATGATCACGTTGGAAAGGATCGGCGAAGCGGTGCGATAAGCAATACTCTTATTGGTAATTAACTTGGTTGTGCCATTTGCGTTCTTAATTGGACCATCGATAATTATGCTGCCATTAGGCGAATTAACAGTAACTTCACCGTTTTGAGCTGAACCGCTAAATTCAATTTTAATCGGATAATCGGCCTTGATGCTGTGGTAATAAACCTCCATGGTGCCCCGTTCAAAATAGAACTTTGAATAGTAATACTTGGGAGCCAGGAACCAGGATTGCTCCGTCCAGTATTCAGAGGCCTTTGGTTTATCCCAGTAAATGGAGTCCAATACTTTATATTCATACTTGTAGATATACGACTCATTGGCATCGCTAGGTCTATAGCTCAGGTATTCCCCATCTGGCAGCAGGCGGGGTTGGCCGATCGGTATATAGGTCAACTCTATCAAGTCATCAGGATCCCTGGCTATCCAGTCCATACCCAGCCAGGTCTTGCTACAATAAGTTTCAATTCTCTTTTCAGTTATGCTTTGACCCATTACCCACTCATAACGCCAACCTTCCGTTGGATTATAGTAAGCCTGGTTCTTGTTGACGTTATTTGAAGATTCATTTAATTTATTGCCTTTATCATCCGTGTACCAAGTGGTAATCTTAACCTGATCTCCCTCGGATTCATACCGGGTGGTCTGGTAATAAGTCTTGCCGCCTTGCTGTATATACTTAGAAGTATCGGTGATTATCACCACACCTTTGCTGCCGATGCCGGTATCCAGGCCCTTGATGATCACGGCATAATCCGTGTTATTTTGGATATCAATGATGCCGTAGCCATCTAATGCCCTTATTATGCCATTGTTCTTGCCGGTGTTGATAATATGACCAAAGAGTTCGATGTAACCACCGCGGACAGATATAGGCTCTAATACTATGGCATCGTTAACCGGGTCATAGTAATAGTAATAATCTGTTTGCCCGGAGAAGAGCGGGTAATTCTTATAGTTTTGAGAGCTTAAGCCTCTCTGCTTATATTGATTGATACGATTTGCAACATCATTGCCGAAGGTAATCTTGTACTCGGAACGGCCGGCCTCGATAAGACCGTTAATGTTCAGGTAACGGGCTGCGATAAAGATATTGTCCGCTTTTATACTGCTCTGGGAGCTACTATTAAGAATGCTATTGATATCACTATCATACTTGGTATCCCTTTTCCATACCAGTTTGATAACGCCATTATCTTCTAATACCCAAGTGGGATAATATGGATATCCGATTGTTCTGCCGTGTATTTTGCCAACAAGGCCGCTCCAAATAGCCCGCGGCGAGCCTCCGACGTTAAAGAAGGAATCCGTATAGCTCTGACTGAAGTTGCCTCCGGCATCGATGCTAAGATCTCCCGCTTCTATGGATCCATAAACCGAAATATTACCTGTACTCTCGATCTCAACGATTCCCGGTTTGCCTGTATAGCCAATATTGCTGATGCTTCCCATGATGCGGATATCCGGGTTGCGGCCATCGGATGAAACATAAGTATTTCTTACTTCGATCCTAGGAGCATCTGTTGTTTCTCCGCTGACTATACTAAGGTTTGCTTCATTATCTTTGTTGAGTTCATTGATTTCTTCATTGGATTTAACTCTTGAGTAATTAAAGTAAATAAGTCCGCCCTGCTTTTCAGGAATAATCAAGGACCCAAGCTCCAGGTAGTATTTGCTATGATTAATAATTTGGATGAGAGCTGGACTAGAGGAAGCGTTAAGCATACCGTTTCCTACCAAGGATCCGTCTTCTGAAACAATGTTTATATTAGCCTGCTCAGCACGGATGTTTCCTACTGCGATGATATCGATCCAGATGGGAGCCAGCGGTTCGCTCCCCGCTTTATAACCCAATAGCTCCAGTTCCCTTTCAAGGAAACGAATCTGGGCTTTGAATGCTTCGCCGGCTTCTGTTCCTGCATACTCTGCAGCCAACCAGCTGAGCGTTCTTATTTCTTGCAGTATATAGTTATGCAAAATATCTTTTCTATAGGAAATTGTAATGCCTTCGCTTTTTTCCTGGGCTTGGCCGTTTTCCCCTATGATAAGTATCTGCTGGCTGTCAATTCCAGCCATAACCGTACCGTTTACGGTAATAACGGAATCGATTTCAAACCTCGCCGTTCCTTCGTTTAGTATGTCCGCTCCAAGGATGCTCTTAGTCCAGTCAGTACCTCGAACATCAGCATGGGCAAGCAATACTCCGCTTTCCGTAATCAGGTTGATATCCCCTACGGATTTAAGGTTGGCATTTCCTTCAATGGTTATATAATTATTCAGATAAATCATGCCGTCCGCCTTCGGATTGGTTACCGGAACGGCCCCGTAGTTTTCTATGTACGAATTCTCGCTAAGCCTTATGTTATTTTCATTGTCGAAGATATCTTTTCCAACAAGCAAGTTGATTGTGCCCTTGGCAAACAACAAGGCATGTGGCATGACCTTTATACTATTCTCATTGGTTACTTCAGCCGATGAGTCGCTACTGGTCAGTTCGACCGCACCTTTAACATAAATATCGGCATCGGTTACAATCTCAACCTTGGAATGGGCAGAGATATTGATATCTTCCTCGCTGTTTAAGTTTGCATCTTCGCCGATGATAACCTGGGACTTGTCAGTGGCTGTAATCAGGGATTTGGCCGTGGCTGCGGTAATGCCACTGATCGAATGTAATTTTACACTGTCTTTAGCTAACAGGTAGTTATAGGCAGACAGGTTCAAGTTACCGGGATATATCAAGGGATTGCTCACCAGATTCAGAGTAGCATTGTTCAAAATTTCAATTATAGCTTCCTGGTTAATCTTTGTTTCACTGGTAGCAGCCGGAATATCAATTCCTCCGCCCGAACCGGCGTTTACATTGTGACCTTCTTTCAATTCCTCTTTTACTGTATAATTATTTGCCCGTACCAAAATATCATTGGCATTTATTACGGCATTGGAACCTATCTGAGCCTTAAGCACTGCATTGACATAATTATATGCCTTTCCGGCGCTGCCTCCCACCAAGGAAGCCCTGAAAGTATCCACCTTGCTGTTGTAAACAGCAGTATGCTCGGCAAAGAGTTCAAAGCCGTTGACCTCGATGCGGGCTCCTCCCACGGAAGCCGTGGTGTTGCTCACGTTATTGGTCTTGGCCTCGGTGAGAGAGCCGGATACAAGTCCGCCCTCCCCTGTTGAGGCTTCGGCGTAAGTGGATTCTTCCCCTATAGCCTTGATAAAGAGCTGATAGGCCTTGATACCGCTATTGTCGCCGACATGGGCACTTATCTTGGAATCGGCCGAAGCGTAGGCAGAATTGTCGGAAAGACTTACACCTGCAGCATTTATTGTATCCGTATAAGCTTCGGCAGAAGTATTAACCTCGGCAAGTATTTCAATAATCCCATCCACTTCAAGCTCTGAAGCCTGTCCAATGTAAGCATTAACCACAGGATTAATCTTAGCGTTGGCCATAACTCCGCTGCCGCTGAATATAGCACTGCCGTTTATTCCCGAAGCTTTTGCCGTAGCCGTCTTTTGGGATTCTGGCAGGCTGACCCGGGCATTAACAATTATATTGGATTCATGCTTGTCAACGAGCATGATTATTAGGTCACTGATTTCTTCCCAGGTAAAAACACCGTCAATATCCAGGACCAAGGCCCTGCCATCGGCCGTTATTTCTGTGACAATGTAGATACCATCATTGCCCTTCTTTGAACCGGATATGCGGATTTTCTGGCCGGGTTCAAAGCCGTCATCTTCCCAGCTGCCGTGATCCCGGATAATGCGGTCCGGAATAACGGCACTGATGGAGATTTCGGAAGCGGAAATATCTTCATCAGCCAATTCCTGTCCGCGATAGAGTTTTAAAATCTTGCCGTCACCTGATATATCCAATATATAGAAGTAGCCATTGTTTGCCTCGTTTTCTGCACCTTCAATGTAGATTAACTGACCGGGTGCAAACCCGTCAGTAATCCAATCTCCCTTGGAACGGCTTATTTCAGAAGAAATGATCTTGCTGACTTCGACATTCTGCATGGTTCCCGGGGTAACCAGACCGAAGGTATCCAGGACAGCCACAATATTTCCATCTATCTCGATAAAGTCAACAATCTGGTAAATACCACTGTTGGCCCCGAATATCTGATCCCCAGATCCAGGAGTGATAACGGTGATAAAATCACCCTCCTCTATTTCATCACCCCTGCTATTTTTGGTTCCCCAGCCGTCTCCGCTGCCTTTATAAATCAGCTTGTCATGTCCCTTAATTCCGTCAGCCCGAATGACCACATTCGTGTTAGGCACAAACTCCAGCTCGATCTTATCAATATGGCCTTCTTTAAGGTCTCCAATATCAAAACCTGACAAGTTTATAGTAATCTGATCATCATTTATCTCGATAATCTCGCAGCGCAGGACGTCCTCTCTATATTCATCGTCGTCGGATTCGGGTTCAAGCAGAACATGAATCAGGACATAATCCCCAAGCAGAAGATTCAGATCTTCCCAGCTCCAATCTTCAATACCCGTGCGTTTCAGGACAATTTTGGTTCTTGTTGTTTCATTACCATCCGCATCGGTAATCGTTTCAGTCTCTTCTTCCAAGGTAAACTGTCCTTCAAGTTCCTTGACAATGCTCTCGCTATTCTCCGCGCTGATTATTTCATCTACAAGAAGAACTTCATCGCTTAAGATGAGGACCCTACCATCGTCACTTATACCGACGATCATATATTTACCGTCATTGTACCTAGTGCCGGATACTACGATAGTATCGCCAATTTCAAAACCATCAGCTATCCAGCTGCCGCCGTCGTTACGAGTAATGGTTGATGGAATATCCTGTATTACTGTTGCATCTACGTTTTCTAATACTGGCAGATTGGTAAACCTGCCCGAAGTGTCAAGGATCAAGGTCCCGTCCAACAAGACAGCAATGATTCCGTGCTCACCGCTGTATGCTTTTCCTTCTTCTCCTTCAACGGTAAGGATGATTCGGTCTCCCGGTTTAATCTTTTCATGTTGCCAGCTCCAACCCTGAGGAGCATCGATCCTCTTTAAACGATCGTAACCTCTGTTGGCATAAATCGTAACGGGATTGTAATAATAGTAGATTCTATTGATGATGTTTGCCGAGGGATCAAGGAAAATCGTCTTTCCGTCATCACTTATATCAATGATAATATACTGCCCATCATTATCCCCGGCACCTTCTACTACTATTATATCTCCGGCCTGGAAACCGTCATCACGCCAGTTCCCTGCATCGTACCCACCGCTATGGGTAATGGTACTCCTTTCACCCTTTAGAGATACGTATGTGTATTCTCCATGGGAGAATAAATCATCCTGGGTTGCCACGATTATAGTATATTTAGTAGGATACCAAAGAGAGCCTTGTATTCTGCTATAATCAATCACCTGATATTTGCCTGTTAACTGCTGATTATTTTCATATTTCCAAATCGAGATATAATCCCCTATTAGCAATTGTAAATATAAGTTATCATTATAATAATCAATTTCTACCTCAAGAATGCCGTACCCGGCTTCCGTTTGCTTAAAGGTGACTTTTCGAACATCCTTCCAGTATTCATTATGTTCGAATATCAAGGTATCATATCTCGTCATTACGAGGCCACGGACAATCGAAACCTCGGTACCGGCCTCTATATTCTCATTCATCAATTTTCTATCATTTTCAATTACAAGTACACTGCCGTCCTCACTTATAAACTTGACCTTGTAAGTATTATTATTTTTTGCAGTTCCTCTAATAATTATGGTGTCACCCGGTTTAAAGCCGTCATCACGCCAGCTGCCTTCGCTGCGGGTAATGCTGTTCCTTGTCCTATCTATGTAGCATCCAGCTCTTCCTGTAGTTGGTGAAATCTGTTCATCGGTTACTAGGACAGCAGTATTGCCATCGACTGATAAAACCCAGAATTGAGTATTTGAATATTCTATGATCGTTAAATAATCTCCGACCTTTATTATTTCATTTAAGGGATAACCTTCTTCTCCGTTAATAGATTCCCAAGCTTCAAGTTTATAATATCCTTCTCCCAAATCGGCAAGGGGGGTAAGGGTTATATACGCGTAAAAACTAACAGTTCCATATTCAAACTCCAATCCCGGCTGGCCGGTCAGGGCAACGCCACGAATTAGGGTGTACTTACCGCCCACAACGGCCGGCCCTTCAAACTCCAGCTCAGAACCGTTAGTCGTGGACATTGCCACACCGCGAACAAATTCGAATTCTCCTTCGATCTTGATGGTGTATCCGCGGAACTGTAAATCAGGATTGCCGGTAAGCTCTGCCTTATCTAACAATGTCAATGTGGGATTGCCTGTAACCGGTAGGGTAGCGGCAAAGATATAGGTGTTATCCCCGATCCAGGCATTTACAACGGGTACAACCGTAGCTTCGGCGATCGAAGCTCCTATTTGTCCGGCTCCACCGATATCGACGTTTTTAACCTCAGTAACCACTTCCGGAATAACTTCCGCATTGATCTCAACACTCTTCGATACAATTACATTGACATTATTTTCAAGATAGGCATCCAGGTGGGGAGTTACATTGGCCCAGGCAACATAAGCATGGGCTCCGATGCCCAAAGTACCGGAAACAGCTCTGCAAAGCACCTCAACCTTATCCCGGGACTCGGCACGGATATCCAAACTCAAAGCCCGGATATTTGCATAGTCTCCCACATAAGCCAGCGTTCTTTCTTGAGTGAAAACGTACACAACCGTTCCTCCGAAGCCGACTAAGCCCGTTGCAGCCACATTGCTGGGAGAAGTCTTTATATTATTATCATTAATAGCTTTAATTATCACCTTTCCATCGGTTACAATCTGAACACCCTCATCTTGTTTTTGCCCTTTTTCTACGGCAGCCATGGTAACCCTGTCGCTGTGCTCCATACTCGGGTCAAAGGCATCTTTGACTTTCTTAGCTATTTTACCCATATCATTAAAGAAAGAGAGCAAAGTGATAAGTCTGTCGCCAAAAATGCTGGGCATCCGGGAATCGCCATCTTTATTGTAGTAGAAGAAGGTGTCTTTGGATAAATCGTTATATACCTGGTTTTGAAGATCTGAGTTAATTTGTTCTTCCCCGTCTTCATCGATGGCAGTTCCAACAATAATTATGGACACAGCCCCGGATATGCCGGCCAAGCCGCCGGCTTCAATAGCATAAACCTGAGAATCGACCTCTTTTAGGGATTTGGCCTTTACTTCTATATCGTCACGGGCATAAATTTCTGTTGCCTTTTTGATCATGGCTACTGTGCGGTTATGAATGCTGATCATATCAAAACCGGCTCCTGCACCGAAACCTAATCCCGCTCCTACAGTTCCTCCCACAGTTTTAACCTTAGTTTCATTATCCGCCCACACCAGCACCGATTGCTTATCGTCACCCGGCTGATATAACCCGCCTGGACGGAAACGAGGATCCTGATTGACTTCGCCTTGCAAATATGCTTCAGTTATGGTTTCAATGAGAGTAAGTCCTATGCTTCCGGCTATTCCGCCTGACGAGCCAACTCCTCCTGTCCCTATAACCAGATCAATATCATCCCTGGAGCGGGCAGCGATTTCAATAGTTCCGGATGCATTTAAGCGAGAATCTTCAACATAAGCCAGGACAATGTTTTCGAGAGAGGTAAAGAAGATACTGCCGCCGGCTCCCATAAAGACAAGATCGGCAGCCACATTAGCAATCGTGCTTTCAAACTTCACGTTATGTAATGATTTTACGGTTATCGTTCCTTGACTGAAGAGGTCAGATTCTTTCACATAAGCTTCATTTATATTCTCCATCAGGAGAACTGAAACGGCTCCCGCCAGAGTACTAACTGTTCCTACAGACACTCCGCCGATTATTACCTTTTTACCTTCTTCTATCGTGTGATAACCTGTCAATGCCCAAATTTCGATACCCTCCAAGGCATAGACAGTGGACGCATCGTCAATATAGGCTCTGGTCCAACCCTGCACCAGAATTGTATTCAGAGTCGTTCCAAGAGCTATTCCTCCTACGCCCACAGACACGACACCTGTATGGATTACGACTCCAGTATCCTGGCAGGCACGGATTATTACATTTTTACCCCAGTCATCGTCACTATTTATATTTGATGATGTAATATAAGCCTCGGTGAGATTTTTCAAGGAATTGGCGGATAATTCGCCGCTCAATCCTACAGCACCTACGCCAATAGAACCGGTAAAGACTGTCAAAGCATCTCGGCTGTAAGCAATTATAATTAGACCCTTCTCTTTGGGATTCTTGCCCTGTTCTTTGACAGGCTTGCCCTTTTCATCCCAAGCCAGAACTTCAATTCCCTCGCCCTTGCCCCGAGCGACAACATCAGAGTTGCTGATATAAGCCTTGGTGGTTCCGTCAATAACATTTATGACGGCTGCTGCACCGTATCCTATCAGGCCGCCGCCCACAGCACCACCATAACTACCGATGGAGCTGTCGGAATGAGCCAAAATGTAAATATTATTATTAGCGACAACATTGCTGCCAGCTATATAAGCTTCAATCCAGCTCTTAATAACATTGGTTGCCACTGTGCCAGAGGCGCCCACCCAAACACTCAGGCTACCACCGGCTACAATGGTATTAATATCAGCATCGAATAATGCCTGGATGACTATATTGCCCCTAGTGGTTATATCACTGTCTTTATTAATCTCCTCTCCAAGAACATCGTCAGTATAAGCTTTAACCACACTGTTAATGTCGTTATAGGCTAATGCAGCTCCAAAGGATGCTCCGGTAGGAATCGGCACCGGACCCGCAATAATTCCGCCGCTTATTCCAACTTGACCGGAGACGGAATTAATAAAGGAAGTATCTTTAGCCAGTATAGTTATATTCTCAGCTTCCACCACGCTGGCTGTGATATGGCTTAAAACAGTGTTATTGATCATATTCAAGGAAAGGGAGCCGGCTGCCGCAAAGGGGAAGGAATTGTCTCCTAGCGCAAGGGCAATGGCGCCGGACACGGTCTCGATGCCAGCATTGCACTCGGCCAGGATAATGACATCTCCGCCGGCGGTGATGGTAGAATTGACAATAGCCGCCGAATACTCATTAAGGAGATGGTTGACTGCCAGAGCTGCTCCTAAACCTACGGTAAGACCACCGGACACTCCTCCGGCTATGGCTTGTATGGAAGTCAAGCGCTTAGGACTGGTAGGATCTGTTTCTACGTGGTTTTCTCCTGGTTCATATTCTTGACCACCTTCAAAGGAGGTGACTGGATCATAATCTTTTTCATCGTCCCACTCTACTTCTAATGCCCCTTTGGGTATCCAGTTCCTTTCAAGGGTTAAAGCCATAACCCTTACATCGTCACCGGCTTGAATAATCGAATCGATTATCAAGGCTAACACGTCGTTATGGATATAGTTTAGAGATAGTGAACCCCGGTATGCGCCTCCCTTGCCTCCCACGGCAAAACCGGCGCTGATTGTAAAGATTATAGAATTATTAGTAGCCGTAACCTTTACGGAACCATTTTCAGCAATGACGTTAGAGTCGGAAATATAGGCCCTTACTTTACCCGTGTCTGCAAACTCAGGCTCGGGATATTGATAATCCTCTTCGGACACGCCTTCCTGGCCTTCCCAGTTTTCATCTTTATGATCATCAACATAATCCTCATCATAGAGGTCACCGTAAGGATATTCACCGTCGGCAAATAATTCATTTTTGAATAGATCATCAAACCATTCTTTTAAACTATCAGTACCGCCACCGATAAATACAATAGCAATTGCCGCTCCCACACCCACTGTGCCGCCACCGGAAACATCTCCGGCTATAACGCTGACTGCGGAGTTGTCGACAGCGTCTAAAATAATATCCTGTTCTGCTTGGATAAGCTGGCAACTGTGAATATAGGCAGCAACATCGGTATAAATCCAGTTAATTGAAACAGAACCGTTTACCGCCACTGATCCTGCAAAATTGCCAGCGGCTGCAATGCTCTTGATGATTGACTCAGATAGTGCTTTAAGCTCAATAGAACCATTAGTAGAAACTACTTCAGAATTGGTTATGAAAGCTCGAATTTGGTGTGGACCTAATACATCTTCAGAAAAACCGCCTATGAAGTTGACAGCCAGCGATCCGCCAACAGCGGTGGAACCGGATATCCCTACGGCACCGGCGATTGAACCGATCTTAGATTTGTCAGAAGCTGTCAAGTAGATGCTTTCCACTGCCTCAACGGTTGCATTCAGAATATAGGCAGCGATATCATTTCTGATGGTATTAATCGCGATAGAACCATTACCAGAAAATCCACCACCAAAACCTCCGCCTACAGCAAAGGTGGTAATATTAGCCTCTGAAAGAGCAATAACGGTTATATAGGAAGCGCTGGTTACAATCGTTTCTTGAGCAGGGTTACTACTGTCTCCTTCGTCTTCTTCTCCGTCCTCGTCACCTTCGCCATTTTCCTCGCCTTTTCCAGATCCTATATAAGCATTAACGGTAGTAACGATATCGTTATATGTAGTAGCGGCGCCGATGCCGGCTTTACCAGAAAAATTGACCTGACCGCCAACAGAGAAAATATTTGACTTGTTGGCAGCATAAACCGTAATCCCAGGATAACGCCCGTTTTTCTTTACAGTGCTGGTATTTCCTCTTCTAACTGTACTCGATTAATAAAGCTATGGATGTCGTTGCGGATAAAGTTAATGGAGAAGGAACCGGCAAAAGCAAGTGTACCTGCTCCTGCCCCACCTGCCGATACGGCAAAGATGGCGCTCTCCGACTCGGCGATCAGGATTATATCACCACCGGTTGAAGTTACCGTAGAACCGCTGATACCAGCCGTATTATTAATCGACAGGTAGTTCACCGCTAGGGCCACCCCGACCCCAGCTTTGCCACCACCTGCTATCAAACCTGCCAGTGCTTGAATGGTAGCAAGTTTAAAAGTACTGTCGGGCTCCTCCGGATTACCGCTATATTCCGTTACAATTTCATCAGAATCTCTACTATCCGGCTCCAAGGCTGTTAAAGGAATATCGCTTCTTCTCAAGGAACGAGCCTCTAAAAGGATATCTTCAGCCGCCGAGACAGTCGAATCTGTAATTAATGCTGTCACATTTGCAGCTAGGTAGTTAAGGGCCACCGAACCTTGGACGCCGGCAGTTTTTCCTATAGCTGCGCCGGCAGCGATGTTGAATATAACGGAATTAGCAGTTGCTTTAAGGCTAATTCCACCTTCCTCAGATATTACATCCGAGTTATGAATAAGTGCTGCAACCTGGCTGTATTCGCCCAGGTTTTTGAATAGATCCGGATAATCATAAGCATCCTCCGGAAGACCACTTTCAGGACTGTTCTCATCTTCCGGCTCATAATTTTCTATTAATTGATTTTCTTTATACTGCTCAAAGGGATCAATTTTCAGAGAGCCGATAAAGACTACAGCAATAGCTGCACCAACCCCGCTCCCACCGGAGCCGGCAATATTCCCGGCCAGAACACTGATTGCCGAATTATCCACCGCCTCCAGTGTAATATTACCTTTAGTTAAGATACCTTTGCCTTCACCACTGCAGTCTTTAATATAGGCTAGGATGTTCATATTTATATAATTCAAAG
>JAAYHT010000184.1 GCA_012735285.1 Clostridiales bacterium
ACCCTGGGCCTAGTAATAGTCATAAACAGATTGGTACATTAAATACATGTCCTTGCTTTCACAGATTTTTGATTCTCTAACCTGTCTATAAATCTATCATGTAAGCATGGACATTGTACCAGAATATTTAAAAGGAGGTACAGTCCAATGGATTACGAAAAGGATAGAATTATCGATGAAATCATTGATCTCATTATAGATTTGCTCAAAGAGAAAAAATATATACAAGCCAGATCAGAGCTTTTGAATTTAAATCCAGTTGATATTGCTGAAATTCTGGAAGAAGTTATTAATGCCCTTGGAGTTGAAACAGCTGTCATATTATTCCGTACCCTACCTAAAGATATGTCAGTAGAAGTTTTCTCCTTTTTAAAAAGCGAACAGCAGGTTTCTATAATAAACGTTATTACTGATAAAGAAATCCATTACATTATAGGGGAGCTTGCTTTTGACGATATGATCGACGTCTTGGAAGAGCTTCCTGCAAATATTGTAGATAAAATACTTGCAAATTCAACCAAAGAAAAGCGTAAACAGATTAATACATTTTTAAACTATCCAGAAAACAGCGCCGGAAGTCTTATGACTCCTGATTACATTAGTCTAAGAAAAGATATGACTGTAGGAGAGGCCCTTGCCTACATTAAAAAAGAAGGAATGGATAGCGAAACTGTATATACATGTTATGTAAAAGATGTGGGCAGAAAGCTCTACGGCATAGTATCTCTTCGCACCATGGTAATCTCTGATGACGATGTTCCAATTGAAGATATACTTGAAAGAGACTTCGTATCAGTTAACGTATTAGATGACCAGGAATACGTTTCTAATATATTTAAAAGATATGGTTTCCTGGCTATTCCTGTAGTTGATAACGAGAACCGATTAGTAGGGATTATTACAGTTGACGATATACTTGATATTATTGATGAAGAGACAACAGAAGACTTTCAAAAAATGGCGGGCTTACAAGCTACGACAGAAGAATATCTTTATACAAGTGTATGGAGGCATGTTAAAAACCGTTTTCCATGGCTGCTATTTCTCATGGTCTCTCTTATGGTGACGGGATTGATTATAACTCAGTTCGAGGAGCTGTTATCTAAGGTAATATCACTTGTATCCTATTTGCCCTTACTGATGGGTACAGGAGGAAACTCAGGTTCCCAGTCCGCCACATTAATTGTCCGCGGCCTGGCTTTAGGTGACATCGACTCAAAGGATTCGTGGAAAGTGCTTTGGAAAGAAGTTAGAGTCAGCTTCATCATAGGCGTGTTGCTAAGCATACTGAATTTTGTTAAAATCATGATACTAGATGGTGAAGGTATATTTATAGCTGCTACGGTATGTCTATCTATGCTGATCGTAATTGTTGTGGCTAAGACCATTGGCGGTATGCTTCCAATGATAGCAAAAAGACTAAATATAGACCCTGCGTTAATGGCCAGCCCAATGATAGCTTCACTTATCGATATGATTACCGTTATAACCTATTTCTTATTAGCAATGCTAATTCTTGGCATTTGATTCGGAGGGTAAAAAATGATCAATGTTAAAAGAACCATCGATAATTTAAAGAATAATGGATTTGATGTTCAGTATTTTGAAACAAAAGAAGAAGTGCGCAAAGCTCTATTAGAAGAGATTCCCGCTGATTCTTCAGTAGGCTTCGGCGGCTCGATTACTGTTAAAGACCTCAATATATATGAAGATTTAAAAGAGAGAGGCAATAAAGTCTATTGGCATTGGAAAGCCGGAGAAAATGAATCAAGAAAAGAAATATTAAAGAATGCAGCTAATGCCGACATCTTTATTTCAAGTACAAATGCAATAACCGAAAGTGGAAGGTTAGTAAATATCGACGCAACTTGCAACCGAATTACCGGTATTATATACGGACATGAAAAAGTATTTATCGTTGCAGGAACGAATAAAATAGCTCGTAATTCTGAAGAAGCCTTAATACGTATAAAAACTATCGTGGCACCAAGAAACGCGAAGAGGCTGGGGGTAGATACCCCTTGCGTTGAAACAGGCAAATGCATGAACTGCAATTCACCTGAGAGAATATGCAGGGCTACACTGATAATAGATAAACAGCCATGGGGTAATCCTATAACAATCTTTCTAGTGAACGAAGAATTGGGATATTAAAATACAATGTTGGAGGCCTATTAGTTATGGCACTCCAACATTTATAGGTTCTTTGTCAAA
>JAAYHT010000185.1 GCA_012735285.1 Clostridiales bacterium
ATAAATCCTCCTAAAGCCCTGGAATTTCAATATTTCTATGACTTATTGTACCAATTTTTTATCTGGTTTACAAGCTTCTACATAACAAAAATCCGCTTGAAAAAGCGGACTTTGTCGACAGTCTGAGGATGGTAGTTGAAATATACCATCCTTTTTATAATTCATGAGATGTAAATTGTCACGAGGCAATCTTCAAATCTATTCATATTTTTGCGCATAGAAATCATCAAACTGTACACCTAGTTCTTCTATAAGATCCTTTGGTCTTTCTTTTGTAGCCGAGCTAACAATGATAAACACTATTGTATTCAATATCAATGCCAGTAATCCACCGCCACCGTGAGCGAAAGGTCCAGGTATAGTTCCAGGTATAAATGTGAATATTACCAATGCGATTATACCAACCAACAAACCCGAAACTGCTCCTGCAACTGTTGAACGTTTCCAGTACAGGGCTCCTACTGTAGGAACAATGACTTGAGCGGTTCCTGCTAGCGCTACTAGCCCAATATTAACCAGCAAGCCAGGTACGAATAAAGCCATAACATAAGCAATAGCTGATAAAATCAATATACACCATCTTCCCACCCATACCAATTGTTTTTCAGTTAGGTTCTTATTGATATATGTACTATGAAAGTCGACTGTATATACTGCAGACATGGCATGGATTTGTGAGTTAGCTGTCGACATAGCCGCAGCAGCACAACATGCAATTAGGAATGATGCTAATACAAATGGTCCATATTTGTATAATATAATCGGCAATATCTTATCGGCCTCTTCAACTCCTGGCTCGAGTATCACGCCCGAGTTACCAACCAACATCGAACCTATATAAGCTATTGCTGCAAAGCCCAATAGGAATGGCATTAGATTAAATAATCTAGCTGATTTTACTGCGTACATACGGGTCCATAGCTGAGGTCCCATAAGTGATCCAACAGGAGTGATAATAAACATAGCGATCCATGCCATCCACGCATTCTCATGTAATGCCAGGTTTTCCGGCCTAACTTCCCTAAGCTGTGAAAACATCTCGGATGGACCTCCTAATAAATCTGCTATGTAGAAGCCGGCGAATATCATTCCGAAGAATAAAAGTACACCATAGAAAATATCTGTCCATGCTACTGCACGAAGACCTCCAGACCATACATAGATGATAATTACCAGATAGAATAACAGGGCTGCAAATTCAAACCTGATTATCCCGCCAGAAGCTACTTCTATTAAGTATGCGCCTCCTGTTAGCTGTATCTGAAGGTAAGGTAAAGTAAATATTAGCATAACTACGGCAATTATATTACCTAATGCTTCTGATCCATATTGATGTTTAAAGAAATCTTTAGGCGTAATATAATTATTTCTCTTGCCAAAAAACCAAACTTTTTTACCTATAGCAAAATACATAACTCCAAAAAGAATGTTCCAAGCTATTAGAGGAAATCTTCACCCAGGTACTTTTAGCCCAATCTTCAGAACAGATAGGCGCTGAGCCCTATGAGAGAACTGAAGAAAG
>JAAYHT010000186.1 GCA_012735285.1 Clostridiales bacterium
CATTATATCAGAGGCCTTTCTTTTTTTATACTTTTTTGACACAAATGTATTATCTCATATCAGTCATCCCAATTAATTCCGTCATTTTCAAATAATTCATCTAAGTTTACTATAATTCTAATTGGAAGTTTTCCTTCACTTTCTAATAACCGATATGTGTCTATATCTTCGAAATAATTCCATATATTGGCCGAATAGGTGTGAATTATGGTTATCCCTTTCGATACCATTTCATCAAAGACCTCAAGCATTATTTTTTGTTTTACTTCTGCTTCACTTAGTGGGTCTGGTACTATGTCATCAAAAATTGAAGTTGCGGCTTCGCGAAAGATTCCAGTCATTTCACCCCTATCATCAAGCTCTATTAAACCATCAAACTTCTTAATATCTTCTTCTGTAATAGAAGCCATTTCAATGGCTAAGCTATTTGCTACCATCACATGCAGACAGCACCTCCTAATTACTATAGGGTGCTCTCTACTTATTTTGTCTAAATCCCATCTGTTAGGAAGTCTGCTCTCTGGATATTTGTTTTGGTCAAAGCCAACCCCCTTGAGCCATCTTCCCTTTTCCGTCTCTAAAGCCCTCGCTCTAATAGTTTGTATTAAAGCATCCATGCTCTTAACACTTTCCAAATTAATCAAGGCCTTGTTCTGGCAATAAGCATAAAGATGAAGGTGTGAATCACCCATACCAGAGATTACAGTTTTGCCTCCTAAGTCAACTATTTCTGAGGCTATATACTTTTGAGACTCATCTTTTGAACCAGCAAAGATAATTTTGCCCTTATCGATAGCTAAAGCTTCAACAAGATCACCTCCTTCTTTTAATGTATATATTTTCCCCTTGCTTATAAGTGTATCAACATACTCCATTTGCAACATCCTTTTTATAGATAAAGCCAGAATCCTGAAGGCGCCTGGCTTTATCTGTTTAATTGGGAATTTTAGTCTGTTAGTGTTTGCTCCAAGAAATCATATATGACCTCAGCTGTCTTTATAGTTGAAGAAATGGTAGCACACTCATCATTGCTGTGGAAGTTTTCTCCTTCAGGTCCGAATATAACTACTGGCGCATTGACTCTTGAACCAAGATAATTAAAGTCGCCTATGCTTTTAAAATACTCTATAATAGGTTCTTTCTGACAGACATTTACTATTGATTTTATAAACTTCTTAACCATTGGTTCATCTTTGCTGACTGTATACGGCATAAAACCTCTAGAACCTTCACTGGGAGCTTCTCTAAAGCTAATCTTATAATCACAAACAATATTGGCTCTACTTACAGCCTTTTCTATCTCTTTAATAATAGTACCTTCGTCTTCACCCACCACAATATGCCAAAACAATTTTACCCTGGCATAATCGGGTACGCTACATGCTCCACCGTCACTTTCTACAGCTACTACACAGGCGTCTCCCCTCCCTAGATGCTCATCAACTATATAATTTATATTCTCTAGCTCGCATATGACCTTCGCTGCATCTAAAGCTGCATTTTTGCCCTTTTCCGGTAATGCTGCATGGGCAGATTTGCCAAATAACTCTATATCTAATCCATATCCTCCCCTTGCACCTAAACATACTACTGGAAAAGGACTTGCAGTGAAACCGGCAGAAGGTTCGGTTACTATTGAAAAGTCGACCTTATCTAAAAAACCATCTTCTATTAACGCGTTTGTACCCAACCCATAGGGTCCTTCCTCGACCGAAACATATGTCGATAAGATCTTACCTTTAAAAGTTGGATGGGTTTCTGTAAAATATTTCAGAGCAAGCATTGTTGCCACACAACCAGATTTCATGTCTAAAACACCTACTCCATACAACCTGTCACCTTCAACATGCCCTGCATAGGGTTCTTTTGTCCATCCACTACATAGTTTGACTGTATCAAGGTGCCCATTAATGCATATCGTTGGGCCTGGTTCGCCGCCATCCAGCTCGAGTATAATATTTTTTCCTTTAAATCCTGTCACCTTTTTTTCATGGTATTCATGGAAATAAGCATTCATCTTATTACTTTCAAACCAGTCCTTAACAAATGACATGATTTCATCTTCTTCGAAATAGGGGCTAGGAATAGATACGAGTTTTTTCATTAATTCTAAAACTTCATTTTGATTTATCATAACTCTCTCCACTCTATTATTAAGCTAACACTTCATCTTCATATTCTCTGTTTATCTCTGCTTGCTCCTCATCGGTGTTATACCATATGAATTTACCTGTTATTCCATATATAACAGCTATGATTGGTACGAATATAGCCAAGTAAGTATAGGGTAAGTATTCGAGTGTTGCAACGCCTAAGGTGCCTGTGAAGTATACTCCGCATAAACCCCAAGGAACCAATGGTGAGGTTACGGTGGCAGCATCTTCACAAGTTCTTGATGCAACATGTCTCTTAATCTTCAATCTGTCATAAGCTGGTAAATACATTCTGCCCGGAATGAGGATTGCCACATATTGGCTAGCTGAAAGCATATTTACTAAGAGAGCTGATATTACATGTGATATTATCAGGTTTCTAGCATTCTTCGTCAATGCTACCATCTTGTCTAATAGTGCACCCAAGATTCCTGTCTTCTCTAATATCCCACCATAGCTCAATCCTAAGTATCCTAGAGAGACGGTCCACATCATTGCTTGTATTCCGCCTCTATTTAACAATCTATCTACATCCGCAATACCTGTATCAATAACAAATCCATAGTTCATAAATGACATCATTTCATAGATGTTATAGCCATTTATTATCATAGCGATAAACATTCCTACTAGTGATGCAATAACCATTACTGCAAGGGCGCTTACTTGTCTATAGGCCAGTACAACCACCACTACTAAAGGAATAAGCGTAATTATAGAAATGAGAGGTGAAAAGTCAAATTGGGTAGCTAGCCCTGTCAAAATACTATCTACTGCCGAAGAATCAACTGTTTCGGCAGTATATCTCATGCCTAGAATAAAGTAAATCACTAATGCTATAACAAAAGCAGGAATAGTTGTATATAACATGCTTTTAATGTGTTTAAATAAATTAGCTTCGCAAACACCTGCAGCCAGATTCGTGGAGTCTGAAAGTGGAGAAAGCTTATCTCCAATAATAGCTCCTGAAATTATGGCTCCTGCTGCCATTGACCCAGGAATCCCTAAACCCATACTAATACCCATAAAGGCTACTCCAAAAGTAGCCCCAGTGGTATAACTGCTTCCTGTTGACATAGAAGCAATTCCACAAATTAACGCCGCAGTAAAAAGGAACATGGATGGGGAAATAAGTTGTAATCCATAATACATAAGAACTGGTATGGTACCGGATGCAATCCAAGTTGGAATTAACATACCGATTAACATAAGGATTAACATGGGGATTGTTGCAATTTTGCATCCATGAATTATTCCTTCTTCAATGCGCTTCCACTTCATTCCACCCAGCATCAGTACTATAGTGGCAAAACTGATAGCAAATATCAGCGTTAGATGGATATCAGGACCGCCTACCTGGATGACTTGAACAACTAGCAGAACAAATAGAAAAATAACAACTAAAAATGCAATTCCAAAAGATGGCCTGGTCAATTCCTTTTGCTTGTCTACCATGATATGTAACCTCCTTTTTCTTTTTATAGTATCAGTTACATTTTTTAGATATCATGGATATTTATTTTAAAAAATAAATATTTATATATAATTTAAACATAAATAAAACTTTTTTAAACATAAATAAAACAGCAAGGACGGTTCTAAACGAACCGTCCCGGATTTCTTTACTTGTTTATGCCCCTTTATTTGATTCCACAAATCTTTTAATCTTTTTAGCCGTTGTCTTTTCAAATTCTCTTTTTCTTATGTCAATCTTTCTGATCTTTTTGAAGTATGGCAGTTCGGCATTCAGCTTATCCACTTCCTCCCATACAAGATCCAGGGCCTGCTGATCAGAATAGTCTTCACCCAATGCTTGTTTTATCTCTTCTTCATTAAGCCTTATCGTAGCATTTATTAGTGTTTCACCACTCTCTTCGCTATCCTTACCCCATACAAGTGATTCTTCAACGTAGGGGATCTTGCCTAAATAGTACTCAATCTCTTCAGGATAGACGTTCTTGCCGTTCTTTGTGATTATAACGCTTTTCTTTCTGCCTGTGATATAGACAAAGTTGTCTTTATCTATGTATCCCAGGTCTCCTGTGTGGAACCATCCATCCCTTAGTACTTCACGAGTAGCCTCTTCATTTTTATAATACCCTAGCATGATGTTAGGTCCTTTTGCACAGATCTCACCTATGCCTGTTTCTTCGTCCGGATCATCTATCTTTATTTCAACACCTGGAGGTGGGTATCCAGCTGACGCACTCCTCATACCTTTATCAGGGTTTATTGCACATATGGGTGCGCATTCGGTAAGCCCATAACCTTGCAGGCAATTTATTCCGAAATCATTGATACCATCCAAAATTGCAGGATCAATAGCAGCTCCACCGCATATCATTGTCTTCATCCTGCCCCCGAATACGTCTGTTATCTTCTTTGGAACTAGATTAATTCCAACCTTTCTAGTAATTCGGTTTAGTTTTAATACAGTTTTAAGTTTTTTCTCCATCCCGCTCTTCTTAGCCTGAGCCCAAATCTTTTTATAAATACTCTCCATAATGAGCGGAACACAAAGGAACATAGTAGGTTTAATTTCGGATATGTTCTTAACAATATGTTTTAAGCCTTCGCAGAAAGCTAATGAAGCACCCATGTAAAGTGGCATTAAGAATCCGCATGTGCACTCATAAGTGTGATGGATAGGTAGGACTGAGAAGAAAACATCATCGGGCACTACATTTACTAGTGTGGGCGCAGTCATCAAGACCTCAACTATATTGCCATGGGATAGCATTACTCCCTTAGACATGCCTGTAGTACCGGATGTGAATAAGAGGACCCCCATTTTATCACGGTCTATAATAGCATCTATAAATTCTTTATTTCCTTCTTCTAAAAGTTTTTTGCCTTTTTCAATCAGTGATAAGATGGATAATTCATCATCTTTATCTTCACTTATCTCCATATTTATTACTGTTGTTAACTGGGTTTCTCCGCTATTTTTTACATCTATAAATGTTTGCTTGAATTTTTCATCGCAAAAGACACATGAAATCTCTCCATCTAAAACTAACTGCTTTAGTTCTGGTTCAGTAAGCTCTTTATCCAATGGGACTACAACCCCAGTGCCGCAAGCTATGGCTAAATATGCTATAGCCCAATGATATGAGTTCTCTCCTATAACCCCAATATGTTTATCCTTAAAGCCCATGGAGATAAGGGCTGTACCTAGCGAATCAACGTCTTTCTTAGCTTCTTTGAAGCTTATTGGCTTGTAAGGTCCTCCAGGAGTATCTTTTACATGAAATGCCGGCCTGTCTCCATACAATTCGGTACTTGTTTCAAGCATGTGCTTAAGATCGATAATGGGCCTTACATTTTTATAGAGAACCAATGGGTCTTTACTATTTTTAATTCCCTCTATCCTCGCTACTGCATATTCCCATTCCTTCGCCTTGATCTTTTCATAATCTTTATGATTCATTTCCCTTTCTCCTTTTTATTTTTGGCCTACTAAATGGCGCTTTATTTTCTTAGTAGGCGTCTTCTCAAACTCCACATCTCTTATATTAAATCTTCTAACCCTTTTATAAAGCGGCATTATATTATTAACCTTTTCAATGGCCTCATCTATTAAAGCCCTGACTTGGGATTCGCATATGTGGCCGAGCTTCTCTTTAATAGCCTCATAGTTTGGAAAGATTTCAGCACAGACCACTACTTCCCCTTTCTTTTCTTCGTTCAACCCATATACTACGCATTCAGAAATAAAGTCGCTCTTTCCCAAATGATATTCTATCTCTTCGGGAAATATGTTCTTTCCGTTTTTAGTAACTATAACATTCTTTTTTCTTCCTGTTATATAAAGAAAATTATCCTTGTCTAAATATCCGTAATCTCCTGTATGCAGCCAACCATCCTTAAGAGCCTCAGCAGTTGCCTCAGGATCATCGAAATAGCCCAACATGACTGAATCGCTTTTACATACAATTTCACCTATTCCGTTTTCATCGGCATTTTCTATTCTGATCTCTGTACCAGGCATAGGAAGTCCAACTGAATCCCACTTGCTATACCTATCCTTATTAACTGCAACTATAGGGGAGCTTTCCGTTAAGCCGTACCCTTGAATCATATTTAAACCCATTGCGTTAAAATCCTCAACAACTTTTGGATCTATGGCTGCAGCTCCCGAAATCAAAAGATTTATTCCACCGCCTAATATATCGTGTATATCCTTAAAGATGAGTCTTGGCAATCTAGTATTATATAATCTAAAGAATTTAGATATAGCTATAGCCCTTCTCAGCTTGTTTGCCTTGCCAGACTTTTCAGCCTGTTTCCAAATTCTATTGTACATCGATTCGAATAATAATGGAACTCCCAACATAACATTTGCCCGAGCTTCGACCATATTCTTTACTATGTGCTTCAAGCCTTCGCAAATGGCAACACAACAACCCTGGTATAATGCAGTTAAAATATGGCAAGTCATTTCGTAAGTATGATGCATGGGTAATACCGAGAGTCCGATTTGACCTTCTACATTTACCATCTTAGACATGTTCATCACATTGGACATAATGTTTTTATGTGAAAGCATAACCCCTTTGGATACCCCCGTTGTACCGGATGTAAAAAGAAGTATGCTCATTACATCGTTTTTAATTTCTTTATCAATGTAATCTCTGTTTCCAGACTGAACAAGCTGCTTACCCTGTTCAAGTAGAAGTTTTAACGAAAGAAGGTTTTGTTCATGTTTAATTGCATCCATATTAATTTTATACTCAATAAAATCTAAGCCTGAAATTGCATCATTAACAATTTCTTCCGACTTGCCAGAAAAGACTACAGCAGAAGCGCCTGATCTTTCAATAAGGCTTTTAATCTCAGTTGGATGCAACTCACGTTCTATAGGTACGATAACACCTACTCCACAACAAACTGCTAAATATGTAAGAACCCATTCGTAGCGGTTCTCACCGATTACTGCGATTTTTTTACCTTCTAAGCCATGATGTAATAGAGCTGTTCCTAGAGCGTTCATGTCTTCTTTTAATTGTTGATAGGTGATAGGTTTGTAATCGCCTCCCGGTTGGTCTTTTACCAAATAAGCATTTCTACCGGAGAATAGTAGCGTACTGCTATAGATTAAATCTTTTATATCATTAACGTATCTAGTTTCGTAAAGTTTGTTTTTATATCTTTTTTTGTTCATTCTCACTATACCTTTTTAAATAATTGTTTGAATTTACAATCTTTCAGGCAGTTTATTATATCATCTTGACATTAAATGAGCAATAATATTTAATGTTAGTAGTGCAGTCAAAGAGTTTTGATTTTTTTGGAGAGTGATAAGTTGAATAAAAAGACACTGATAGGAAATGCTTTTCTCCTTCTTACGGCAATCATTTGGGGATCAGCATTTGTGGCTCAACGCGTTGGTATGGACTATGTAGGGCCCCTCAAATTTGTAGCAGTGCGATTCTGGCTAGCAGTATTAACTCTACTACCAATCGTATACCTAACAAATCTAGGTGGAAAAAATACCGAGCAAAGTCCAGAAGAATATATTCAATCTAAAAAGCCTTTAAGAATTGCCGGGTTCACTTGTGGAACCGTCCTTTTTATTGCTTCAACATTACAACAGTTTGGATTAGTCTTCACATCGGCGGGTAAAACAGGTTTCATAACTGCTTTATACATTGTTCTAGTTCCTATCTTCGGTTTGTTCCTAAAGCAGAAAATAGGTATCAAATGTTGGGTTGGTGTTGCCTTTGGTACAGTAGGAATCTATTTTCTAACTCTGACCGAATCATTAACTATACAGCCTGGTGACCTGGTTGTACTTATCGGGGCAGCATTCTGGGCAATTCACGTACTAGTAATCGACCACTTCAATCCATATGTAAATGCAGCCAAGCTATCCTTGATGCAGTTTGCGGTGTGCGCAACATATGGTACCATAGCCATGCTAATATTTGAAAGGCCAAGCTTGGGCAGTATTTTTAACGCAGCAATACCAATACTATATGCAGGGGTTTTATCTGCTGGCGTTGGATTTACACTTCAGATACTAGGGCAGAAGAATACTTCGCCAACTGTTGCATCCTTATTACTCAGCATGGAGGCTGTATTTGCAGTCATATTCGGATTTATTTTATTAAAAGAAACCATGTCTTCAAGAGAGCTTTTAGGATGCATCTTAATGTTTATTGCAATAATAATATCTCAACTACCAAGCAAGTCAGTTGCAGAACCTAGTGAAACATAATGAAAAGAAGGTGAAGTTATGAAAATCTATAATAAATTAACTGATCTAGTGGGGAACACCCCTTTATTGAGATTGACAGAATATAGTAAAAAGGTAGGTGCTGAAAATGCAAACTTGATTGCTAAACTGGAATATTTCAATCCTATGGGCAGTGTAAAGGATAGAGTTGCTGTCGCAATGATTGAAGATGCTGAAAAGCAAGGGCTATTAAAAAGAGGCAGTACAATAATTGAGCCTACCAGCGGCAACACAGGCATCGGCTTAGCATTCGTTGCAGCGGCTAAAGGCTATCGAATAATCCTTACTATGCCCGATAACATGAGTCTGGAAAGACGAAACATGTTAATGGCTCTAGGCGCGGAGCTGGTTTTAACTCCTTCCAATAAGGGTATGAAAGGAGCTATCGCTGAAGCAGAAAGACTATGCGCAGAGATTAAAAACTCATTTATGCCCAGCCAATTTACCAATAGGGCCAATCCTCAGATCCACAGAGAAACTACTGCTGAAGAAATATGGCACGATACAGACGGTCAAGTGGATATATTCGTTGCAGGAGTTGGAACAGGCGGAACTATTACAGGTGTAGGAGAAGCCCTAAAAAGCAAAAGCCGCTACGTTAAGATTGTAGCCGTTGAACCTTCCGATTCACCTGTGTTATCTGGAGGAGAGCCTGGTCCTCATAAACTCCAAGGAATTGGCGCGGGATTTGTTCCTGCTGTTCTAAACGTTGGCATTATTGACGAAACAATTAAGATTACAGCTGAGGAAGCATTTGAGACTGCAAGGCTCCTTGCTCAAACCGAAGGTCTTTTGGTGGGAATATCTTCCGGTGCAGCCGTGTATGCAGCCACAGTGTTGGCAAGACGAGAAGAGAATATAGGGAAGAACATAGTTGTTCTTCTGCCTGATTCAGGAGAAAGGTATTTATCCGCAGATTTGTTTAACAAATAAGGAGACGAATATGGAAAGACAAAAACGTGAGTACAACCTATTTACATCAATCGCAATGATTGTTGGAATTGTAATAGGTTCCGGTATTTTCTTTAAATCCGATGACATGCTCAACTATACAGGAGGTAATGTAGGTCTAGCCGTAATCATCTTCTGTATTGCATCCTTTACCATAGTATTCGGAAGCTTATGCTTTAGTAAACTCGCTTCAAAAACCGATAAGCCCGGCGGCCCTATAACATACTACAATGAATTTATAGGGAAGCGCTGGGCTATTATGTTTGGTTGGTTTCAAGTCTTTATCTATTACCCAACTCTAGCCGTTATCCTTTCATGGGTAACAGGAATATATTTTTGTGCATTGTTTGGATTAGATTGGGGTTTTAATGGTTATGTAGCTGTAGGCTTTGTCTGGTTCATAATATGTTTTGCCTACAATACCGCATCAGCAAAATTCGGAGGCAAATTCCAGGAAACAGCTTTAATTATAAAACTTATCCCCCTATTTGTGATCGCAATAGGAGGTATCATATTTGGAGATCCTATAGGAGCGGTCACAAATCCTTCACCCCAAGCTATTGAAGCTACTAAAACCCTGGCCTGGGTTGCTGCAATCGGTCCTGTTGCCTTCTCCTTCGACGGTTGGGTAATATCCATGTCAGTAGCACACGAAGTAAAAAATTCAACGCGTAATATGCCTATTGCATTAGTTGTCGCTCCTATCTGTGTACTTATTGCTTATCTTCTTTATTTCCTAGGAATATGTGGATATATAGGACCGGAGCGAGTAATGGAAATGGGCGATGCAAGTGTAACCCTAATTGCTGAAAGCCTCCTTGGACCTACTTTCGCCATTCTAATTACTGCTTTCGTAACAATATCGGTAATGGGAACTGCAAATGGTATTATTCTAGGTATTATCCGTCTACCCTACTCGCTAGCACTACGCAACGCTATACCGGGGTCATCAAGCTTAAAGAAACTAAACGCTAACAAAATGCCCTTTAATTCGGCTATAGCTGCAATGGTAATAAGCTTTGTCTGGTGGATAATACATTACTTACAAAATGAATTTCAATGGCTTGTCAACGGTGACATATCAGAAATCGCTATAGCAATGAGCTATATACTATATGTTCCATTGTACTATGCGGTATTCAAAATGTGGAGACAAGGAGAGTTTAAAGGCTTAAGATATGGAATAATATATCCAATATTTGCTACGATAGGCTCAGTTTTCGTACTAGTTGGAAGTATGGCTAATCCTCAGTTTAAATATTTTATAATAATAAATTTAATTCCATTAATCTTAGGCTTTATTTACGGGAAGAAAGCATCAGATACGGTTGAAAACTATTAATTATTCTTTGTTCAACTCAATAGTTGCTTTTAAATCTGGCGTGTTATTTTTAAAATACACGCCTTTAATTATTCCATTATCCCTATCTAAATCGGCTTCTATTGTAACGCTATCATTCGATAATCTCAATTTTCCATTTACGAAACTGCCTTTTAAAATATAGTTTTCTAGTTCAGAAGGCTTAGTATCTGTAAGTCCCTTTGGCTGTTTTTCCTCTGAAACTTCAACACTTAAATTCCCATTATCATCTATGGACAATACTTCAATCTGGAAGTATTCATCTTCGATGTATTTATTCATTCCATCTATGCACAGTATTCCTTTCCAAACTCCTAAAATATCCATATTATTCACCTCTTAGATATATTATCACATTCAGAGCAAAAGCTACAACAAATTTATTTCCTATTTAAGCCATAATGAGACATATAATCATTGAATTATGTAATGCTTTTAAAACTTTGTCCCTATAAAATATTCGAGTTATTATTTTACCTAAAGGTATAGGAGTAAGGCTTATGGATAACTTTCAGAAACAATTAGGTGCAAGATTAAGAAATATTCGAATAGCTAAGAACTACAGTATAGAAG
>JAAYHT010000187.1 GCA_012735285.1 Clostridiales bacterium
ATAAATCCTCCTAAAGCCCTGGAATTTCAATATTTCTATGACTTATTGTACCAATTTTTTATCTGGTTTACAAGCTTCTACATAACAAAAATCCGCTTGAAAAAGCGGACTTTGTCGACAGTCTGAGCTAGGGTGTAACCCTAGCTTTTAAATTGCTGACTTCCGTAATGCTTATATTATGTTTACTTTGATATTAATTTAACTTATAATATACTAGTTAGCAAAAATGATATTTTTCGACATTTCAAAGTGTTATTTATATTGTAAACAATGGTCAGGAGGAAAGAAATGAATCCAACTGAAATAGAGACACTTCGTAATTACTTCTTAAACATTTGTCATGATATAAAGACACCTTTGAATGTAATTATCGGTATTAGCTCATTAGCAAAGAACTATCTAGACAATCCAGAAAAAATCAGCCAATATCTATCTAAAATAGAGAGCACATCTTACTATCTCTTCGAATTAGTGAATGATCTACTGGATTTATACAAAATTGAGAACAAACAAATGATACTTAGAGAAGAAAAATTCAATATAAATGACCTTGTAAGCAGTATTAACACATTAATAGCCCCACTTTTACAAGATAAGCAGCAGAACTTCAAATATGAAATAAATATAGCTGAAGAAAATCAAAATATTATTGGTGATCAACTTAAATTAAAGCAGATACTAATAAATCTATTATCAAATGCAATAAAGTACACTGCAGTAGGTGGGAATATTGAATTAAGTATAGATCAAGTCAGGACTGATAATGAAACTGTATTTTTGAAATTTCGTGTCATTGATAACGGTATTGGAATGAGTAAGGATTTCATGAAGAGAATTTTTGAGCCTTTTACTCACTCAAATGAGGTTAGCTATGGGAGAAACTCTACAGGGCTAGGTCTTTATCTTACAAAGAATTTAGTTACCCTTATGAAGGGTTCAATAATGAACGATAGTGAACCCAAAGTAGGAACTGTTGTTACCGTCAATCTTCCATTTAGATTAACAAAAACCAATAATCAAACTGATGAGAATTGCGTAAGCTTGGATAGTTTTGATTTTAGTAATAAAAGAATTCTCCTAGTAGAAGATAATGAGGATTTGGCAAATATAACAATTGAGATTCTGAAAAAAAGTGGCGTTGATATTGATTATGCAAAAGATGGACTGGAGGCTTTGAGGCTATTTGAATCATCAGATCCCGGCTATTATAATGCCATACTGATGGATGTAAAAATGCCGGTTATTGATGGTAATAATGCGACTAAGTTGATTAGAGATTCTAAACATTCCGATTCAAGAGAAATTGTTATTATAGGTGTAACAGGAAATGTTCTATCTAAAGATCTGGAAGAATCGATAGATGCGGGAATGAATGGATACATAACAAAGCCCATAAACTATCCAGATCTATTTTTATTGCTTGAAAAACATTTCACGCAACAATAATGTAAGACAATATGTGAATTAATAGTAGACCACCAGCATAAAAATTAGCATAAGACTATATTTTTATAATGGTGGCAAAATGGATACGAACAAAATAATTGATTTAATTATTAATTCAAAAAAAAAGACACCTGTAAAGGTATATCTAAAAGAGAAACAACCTATAGAGTTTGAAAACTGTCGTGTTTTCGGTTGTGGAGATAAAATCCTATTTGGAGATTGGGATGAAATCAAAGATGTTTTAGAAGCTAACAAAGATAAAATTAAAGATATAGTTATAGAATGTGATAGAAGATATTCGGGACTACCTCTTTTGGATATAAAAAATGTAAATGCCAGGATTGAGCCAGGTGCGCATATTAGAGAGTCCGTAACTATTGGAGATTATGCTGTAATAATGATGGGAGCAGTAATTAATATCGGCGCTTGTATTGGTGAAGGAACTATGATTGATATGAATGCGGTTCTTGGTGCCAGAGCTATTGTAGGAAAGAATTGTCACATAGGCGCTGGGGCTGTAATAGCGGGTGTTTTAGAACCACTAAGCAAGGCTCCTGTTGTGATTGAAGATGATGTTTTAATTGGTGCAAACGCTGTTATACTTGAAGGAATTAATGTAGGAAAAGGCTCAATTGTTGCCGCAGGGGCAGTAGTAATAAACGATGTTCCGAAAAATACATTGGTTGCAGGAGTTCCTGCAAAAGTAATAAAAAAAGTCAGTGAGATACCCGAAAGTAAGAAGCAAATACTAAAACAATTAAGAAACATAGATTAATGTGTATATGATAAATCCTAGGGAAACTAGGAATTTTTTATTTTTATCAAAGTTAATAAAATACTAAATAATACTTTTAATCTATTATTTAATTGCATATTAACTGCTTTATGTATAGGAATATTAAATTAATTAATCCGCAAAATATTTTTGTAGTGTTATCTATAGCATCATAATGGAGGAATAATTATGGCATATAACGGAACTAATAAACCAAACCGTCTTATTAACGAAAAATCACCCTATCTTCTACAACATGCTTACAATCCGGTGGATTGGTATCCCTGGGGAGAAGAAGCCTTCGAGAAAGCAAAATTAGAGGATAAACCCATATTCCTTAGTATAGGATATAGCACTTGTCACTGGTGCCATGTGATGGAGAGAGAGTCTTTTAATGACTAAGAGGTGGCTAATGTTTTAAATAGAGATTTTGTATCGATTAAGGTCGACAAGGAGGAAAGACCCGATATTGACTCTGTATATATGAAAGCATGTCAGATCTTAACCGGTCATGGGGGATGGCCAACTACAATAATTATGACAGCTGACCAAAGGCCATTTTTTGCTGGGACATATTTTCCTAAAAAAGACCCTAAAGGTAGAATAAGCCTTTTAGATATTTTAGACTCTGTAATAAAAGGATGGAAAAATGATAGGGAGAATTTGTTAAAAACAGCTAATCAAATTGTAAAGCTGCTTAATAGCGATGATGAAGAATTAAATATTGGTGATAGTCTTGAAAATACAAGAAGTTTGTTAGATGAGGCTAAATCATTTTTTAGGGAAAATTTTGATGAAAAGTATGGGGGTTTTGGAAGCAGCCCTAAGTTTCCAAATCCACAAAATCTTTTTTTATTGATGAAATTCTACGAGCTGGAAAAGGACAAAAGTTGTATAGAAATGGTTGAAAGAACCTTAACCCAAATGTACCGAGGGGGAATTTATGACCATATAGGTGGAGGTTTTTGCCGCTATTCTACTGATCGTCAATGGTTGGTACCTCATTTTGAAAAAATGCTCTATGACAATGCCTTGCTGTCTTTAGTATATATAGAGGCATATAGGCTAACAGAGAATGAATTATATAAGAATATTGCTAATGAAATATTAGACTACGCTTTACGAGAGATGCAGGGTGAAGAAGGTGGTTTTTGTTCCGCACAGGATGCAGACACAGATGGGGTAGAAGGAAAATATTATCTCTTTAGTCCAGTAGAAATAATCGAAGTGCTTGGAGAAGAAGAAGGAAGAGAGTTTTGTAAAAACTATGATATTACTGAAGAAGGAAACTTTGATGGAGGCAGCATTCTGAACCTTTTATCTAATCGCAACTACGCAAGTATGAAAACAGATAATCAAACTGCAATTAAAAAATTGTATGACTACAGGCTGGGAGGACGAATGAAACTTGATAGAGATGATAAAATACTGACTTCCTGGAATGGAATGATGATAGCTGCATTATCTTATGCCCATAGGGTGCTAAGAGATAGAAGATATCTTGATGCTGCTATAAAGACTGTTGAATTTATTGAGCAAAAGCTTACAAGAAAAGATGGGAGTTTAAGAGTTAGATATCGGGATTATGAAGCGAGTGGGACAGGCTTTCTTGACGATTATGCCTACTATATATGGGGACTATTAGAACTTTTTGAAGTGACTCATAAGGTTAAATATCTTCAAAAAGCTCTAGACTATAATTCTAAAATGATTGATGATTTTTGGGATAATGATAAATATGGATTTTTTCTAACTTCTAAAGATGGTGAGAGATTGATTTATAGACCAAAGGAAACATATGATGCAGCGGTGCCATCGGCCAATTCCGTAGCAGCCTATAATTTAATAAGACTTTTTGAAAAGATGCGAAGTGAAAGATTGAAAAATATGGCCGAAAAACAACTCAGGTTCCTAGCAAAAAAAGCAGAGCTAACTCCAGCGGCCCACAGTTTTGCACTCTTTGCCTTAATGCATTATTATACTTCATCTATAAATAGCTAAGTATCAGATTAAGTGTTTGTGCAACTATAAAGCATACTATAAAACCTGTCATTGTAGGAATTAAGAATGCAAGCCCGGTCCATTTCCAGCTCTGGGTTTCTTTTTTAATTGTTAAACAGGTAGTACCACAAGGAAAATGCAATAAACAAAATAGCATGGTGCATACAGCTGTGGTAATAGTCCAGCCGTTATCAACTAATAAGGTTTTTAACTGTGGAATGTCTAATTCGATCATAGTGCCGGTGGCTAAGTAAATCATAATTACAATGGGCAAGACAATTTCATTTGCAGGAAACCCTAAGATGAAAGCTAAAAGAATTACACCGTCTAAGCCTATCAATTTTGCGAAGGGATCTAGGAAATCAGTGCAAATGGATATAATGCTTGAATTTCCTATTTCAATATTTGCGAATATCCAAATAACAAATCCTGCAGGGGCAGCAACTATAATAGCTCTTCCTAATACAAATATTGTACGGTCTAGTATAGAACGTATAATTACCTGACCTATTTGTGGGCGCCGGTAGGGTGGTAGCTCTAAAGCAAATGATGAGGGAAGCCCTTTTAGTATAGTATTTGATAGAATCCTAGATACCAATAGGGTAATGATAATTCCAAATATAATAACCGATGTTAGAATGATGACGGATATAATATTATTTAAAGGACTCAAAGTCATACCTGCAAAGAACATGCTGATGATGGCTATTAGAGTGGGGAATCTTCCGTTGCAAGGCACAAAATTATTGGTTAATATGGCTATTAGTTTTTCCCTAGGGGATTCGATTATACGGCATCCAATTATAGCGCAGGCATTGCAGCCAAAGCCCATGCACATTGTTAGCGCTTGTTTTCCATGGGCACATGCTTTTTGAAAAAATTTATCCATATTAAATGCAACTCTTGGTAGGTAGCCGAAGTCTTCTAGTAAAGTAAAGAGTGGGAAAAATATTGCCATTGGAGGCAACATAACAGATACTACCCAAGCCAAGGTTTGATAAACCCCATATAATGAAATGTCAATAATTATTGCTGGAACTCCTATTTTAGTCATAGCACCAAATAAAACATCCTGAAGCCAGAAAAGAAAATTAAATATCAAATCTGAGGGGTAATTTGCACCAATTAAAGTTATCCAGAAAATAAGGCTTAAAAGTAGCATCATAATAGTAAAACCAAATTTTTTTGATGTAACTATATTATCCAAACGGCGATCTAAAGCGTCATAGTTTTGTTTTTTAACTTTTACACATTTTCTATAGATATTTTTTGCCCTATTAATTGTTTTGGTGGTTTCTTCTTCGCTTAAGTTTATCTTTTTTCGGACAATAGGTTCATTACTATTAGCAGAAAGATAAATTTGTTCTTTTAGCTTATCAAGGTTGATTTTTGACCTTGCAACAATACCAACAACAGGCACTCCCAGTAATTCTGAAAGTGCCTCCTGATCTATTTCAATCTTCTTCTTTTTTGCTTCATCCAATAGATTGATGCATACTACTGAATTGCTGAACGCTTCTATAATCTGAAGAACTAGGTTCAAGTTTCTTTCCATGCATGTGGCATCAACTACAATTACTATTACATCAAAATCATGTTCTAATATGAATTCTCTTGCAATTTCCTCTTCTTGAGAGTTTGTCGTGAGTGAATAAGTTCCAGGCAAATCAGTTACTGAGAAAGTTTGGTCTTTGTAAGTATATTTTCCTGTGGCATGGACTACAGTTTTGCCCGGCCAGTTACCTGTATGTTGCTTGAGTCCAGTCAGAGCATTAAAGACTGTACTTTTCCCTACATTGGGGTTACCGGCTAGACCTATATTCGTAATCAACATATAGATACTCCTTTAGAAGATAATTAAGATAAATTTTGTACGATTACTTTGGAAGCGTCATTGCTTCTTAAAGCAATTACTGCTCCCATAATGGAATAAGCAATCGGATCTCCTGTGGGGCTTACGTGCAGTGCTTCTACAGGAGTACCTTGCACAAGTCCTAAGTCTAACAATCTTCGGCGTTCCAACCCTTCTGCAACTAGAGCTCTGACAATAGCTTTTTTACCAATAAGTAATTTGTCTAATGATAAAATATTGTTCTCCATATCAATTTCTCCAGTTTATTATATTTTTTTAAATGGACTTTGCTAAAATATTGTATGAAGTACATAAATAAAATGTGAGATGCAATAAACGGCTTTTGTGTATTGAACCAGAAAGAATTTATGATAAAATGAAAGTGAATAGAAAAAGGGAATAAAGCTCATGTTAAAAATAACTTGACATAGCCATTACAAAATGATAATATCTTTTTTGCGACGTACGAAGAGATGTACTAGTTGGCGGTGTAGCTTAGTTGGTTAGAGCGTCCGGTTCATACCCGGAAGGTCGGTGGTTCGACTCCACTCGCCGCTACCATGTGGTCCGGTAGTTCAGTTGGTTAGAATGCCAGCCTGTCACGCTGGAGGTCGTCGGTTCGAGTCCGATCCGGATCGCCAAGTAGGATGTGGTGGGTATAGTCAAGTGGTCTAAGACACAGGATTGTGGCTCCTGCATTCATGGGTTCAAATCCCATTACCCACCCCACTAATTTTTGGGGTATCGCCAAGCGGTAAGGCAACGGACTCTGACTCCGTCATTCGCAGGTTCGAATCCTGCTACCCTAGCCAAATATGGCGACATAGCCAAGTGGTAAGGCAGAGGTCTGCAAAACCTTTATTCCCCAGTTCGAATCTGGGTGTCGCCTCCAATAATAATCCTCAAACAGATTTGTTTGAGGATTTATTATAAACGGGGAAAATATAGCTAATATGGCTTGCAAAGGCCGTTATGCTATGTTAGAATACGAATATAGTAGCAGTAACGTTATACAAACGCTAGCAAAGAGTGGGCAAACCCACTCTTTGGTTTTTACATAACGTTTTAATGAAATGGAGATATGGGTATGGCGAAGAGAAATGTTACGGAGTTAGTAAAAAAAGAAATTAAACCTTATTTCGAAAGAGAAGGATATGTACTATACCATATTGAATTCGTAAAGGAAGGTAAGGATTGGTTCCTCAGAGTATTTATTGAAAAAGCTCCACAAGGCGATGAGAAATGGCCTACGAATGTAGGAGCTGATGATTGTGAGAAAGTTAGCAGGTATTTAAGCAGCAGACTGGATGATTTAGATCCTATAGAACATAATTATTATTTAGAAGTCTCTTCACCTGGGCTAGATCGTCCTCTATTTAAAGATGAACATTTTGAACGGTATAGAGGCGAATTGGTGGATATTAAGCTCTATAAAAGTGTGGAAGGAAGAAAGAATTTTGTTGCAAAGCTGCTGAATCATACCGATGATTATATAGATGTTGAAGATGAAAAGGGTAATATAATTCAATTACCTTTAGACAATATAGCAAAAGTAAGATTAAGTGTGGTTTTTTAAGGAGGCATAGGTTTAGCAATGAATAAAGAATTTCTTCTTGCGATAGATGAACTCGAAAAAGAAAAAGAAATATCTAAAGATTTACTTTTGGAGGCAATTGAGTCTGCACTAGTTTCAGCATACAAAAAAAATTACGGTACTTCACAGAATGTTCGTGTAAGTATTGACCGCGAAAAAGGCAATGTCGATGTTTTCATGAGAAAAGATGTCGTACGTGAAGTAATAGATTCTTTAACTGAGATTTCATTAGAAGAAGCAAAAGAGATTGATCCTGAGTATGAAATTGGAGATGTGATTGAATATCAAGTAACTCCTAAAGACTTTGGAAGAATAGCTGCACAAACGGCAAAACAGGTTGTTGTTCAAAGAATAAGGGAAGCTGAACGGGGAATTATTTACGAGGATTTTATAAACAAACAAAGTGAAATCGTGACAGGAATAATTCAGCGAATAAGCAACGAAACAGTTTTTGTGAATCTAGGCAAAACGGAGGGGATCTTGCCTGTTAATGAACAGGTAAAGGGCGAAAAGTATATAGTTAACAACCGTATTAAGGTATATATTATGGATGTTAAGAAGACTACAAAAGGTCCTCAAATCTACCTATCTAGATCCCATCCGGGCTTGGTAAAGAGATTGTTTGAATTGGAAGTACCAGAAATTCAAGATGGTATTGTTGAGATAAAAAGTATAGCTAGAGAAGCCGGTTCAAGGACTAAAATTGCCGTTCATTCTAATGATGAAAACATTGATCCGGTAGGAGCATGTGTGGGAACAAGAGGAATACGAGTTCAGGCGATTGTAGATGAACTTTTTGACGAAAAAATTGATATAATAGTCTGGAGTGATGATCCAGAAGAGATGATAAAGAGTGCTCTTTCTCCAGCCAAAGTAGAAAAAGTAATGATAAACGAAGAAGAAAAGACAGCTGTTGTTATTGTCCCTGATTATCAATTGTCTTTAGCTATAGGCAAAGAAGGGCAGAATGTAAGACTAGCCGCAAAACTATGTGGGTGGAAGATCGATATTAAAAGTCATTCGCAGTTTTACCCTGAAGAATCAGAGGAAAATGAAGTCGAAGTTACTCAAGATGAAGATTAGGAGGAGTTTCGATGAGAAAAAAAAAGATACCGATGCGGCGCTGCGTTGGATGTATGGAATCTAAACCTAAGAAAGAACTGATTAGGATTGTTGCATCAGACGATGAAGGTGTTAGAATAGATGAGACCGGTAAAGCACACGGCAGGGGTGTATATTTATGCCCTAATGTAGACTGCTTTGAAAAAGCTAAAAAGAAAAAGGCAATAGGAAGAGGTCTTAAGAAAGAAGTCGATGAGCAGCAACTCGAAAAGTTATATGAGGAATTTTTCGCTTATGAAAGAAAAGATCCATAGTTACTTAGGGTTGTCCAAAAGGTCGCGGAACTTGATTTCAGGATATAATTCCTGTATATATGGTATGAAAAGAGGAAAAATCCGTCTCCTTATTC
>JAAYHT010000188.1 GCA_012735285.1 Clostridiales bacterium
CCAACGACTACATGAAACAAGGATTTAAAAATAGCATATTAGTTGCCGCTACTACTACAACTATATTAACAAACTTAGGCTTACCTTTATTAACAGCTGCTTTCTTTATGTTCTTCTATGCCACATTATCAGCAGTAACACCTCCGGTTGCACTTTCTTCCTACACTGCGGCAGGTATTGCAGGGGCAGATATGAACTTAACAGGTCTTCATGCAGTTAGACTTTGTCTTGCTGCATTTATTGTTCCTTTTATGTTCGTATTCAGTCCGGAACTACTATGGGAAGGAGCAGGCATAACCATAATAAGGACAATTATAACTGGAACTATCGGAGTAATATGCTTAGCGGTTAGCGTACATGGATGGCATCTAAAAGGAAAGGCACATGTAATATCTAGAGTTGTGTTGTTTATAACTGCTTTGCTGATGATTGATTCAGGTTTAAAGACAGACTTGATTGGTGTTGTCTTAATAATAATCGTATATTTGTTCGAAAAATTTAGGTTAAGGAAAATGATAAAACAGGATGAAACTGTCAGCTTAGACGAAGAATCAGTTAACACTAATTTATAATACAGAAAGGAGATCGACAATGAAGGTAAAAATTATCGATTTAAGCCAGGAAATTTATAATGACATGCCTGTTTATCCAGGTCATCAAAGAACTACAATCTTTAACATGAAAACCCATGAAGAAACAATACTGGTTAATAAAACAGGGTATTCTTCAATAACTATGGGGCTATTAATGAGTGACCATGGTCCAACGCATGTAGATGCAGAAACACACATCGATCCTTCACCTGATGCTAAAAGTATCGACCAAATTCCCTTAGAAAAGTTTTATACCGAAGCAATTTGTCTTGATGTTTCTCATATAAGAGGAGAAGAAAACTATATAACAAAAGAAGTATTAGAAAAGGCTCTTGAAGAGTCTGGATTGGAAATAAAAGAAGGTGATACGGTTCTTCTTTACACAGGACATTACAATAGAACCTATCCTGATTACGGAAAATGGTTATTTGATTACCCTGGCCTAGATAGAGAGGCAACAGAGTGGCTTTGCGACAAAGGGGTTGTAAATGTTGGAGTAGATGCACCAAGCATTGACAGCAGTATAGAGATGAAGAGGAAAAAATATCCGGCACACACCGTTTGTAAAGAAAGAAAACTACTGAATGCTGAAAATCTAGCTAATCTGGATAAAGTTGTTGGTAAGAGATTTATTGTTTCTATGCTTCCGTTGAAAATAAGAGGAGCTTCAGGAGCTCCTGTAAGAGCAGTAGCTATATTCAATGAAGAATAATATATAAGGATAATAAGGTGATCGTAAATGCTTAATAATATGCAAGGTTATGAATACATTGCTCATACATTAAAAGGATATGGAGTAACCCATGTGTTTTACATAGAAGCTATACTCCGTATTGCCATGCGTGAAATGGAGAAATTGGGTATAAAGGGAATTATGGCCCACTCTGAAAATGCAGCCGGTTATATGGCCGATGGCTATGCAAGGATCTCCAGGAAACCAGGGATTTGTATGGCACAATCGATAGGTGCTGCCAACCTAGCTGGGGGAATATGTGATGCATGGCTAGCCAATTCTCCCGTAATTGCTATAACTGGTAAAAAAACACCTCCATATCAGTATAGAAA
>JAAYHT010000189.1 GCA_012735285.1 Clostridiales bacterium
ATAAATCCTCCTAAAGCCCTGGAATTTCAATATTTCTATGACTTATTGTACCAATTTTTTATCTGGTTTACAAGCTTCTACATAACAAAAATCCGCTTGAAAAAGCGGACTTTGTCGACAGTCTGAAGCGGTGATTGTGTCTAATCACCGCTTAAACCTATCTAGGTATTATTACCTTTGTACCAGGCACTGAATAGTCTATAACTGTCAAATTAGGGTTTGCCTTCAATAGATTTATAGGCAGTATGCCAAATCTTCTGCATATAATGTCGAAATTATCTCCTACATGAACAAAATGACATCCTTGATTTTGATGATAGCAAATACCTTGTGAGTCAGTTGGTATGCAAAGTTTCATGCCAATACGCAGGTTATATGGATCAAGGTCTGGGTTAGCTTTCAAAATAGCATCTAACGACACATTGTACCTATTAGAAATAGCATAGAGTGTGTCGTTTTCTACTACAGTATGGTAGAAGCCTTGGCAAGGGGGTTTTTCTCTAGGAGTTTGTTTTGAAGGTGCTGGTTTCATTGGCTTAGGCATCTCCATTTTTGGAGGTGTGCTTACAGTAGCTTTAGGCACGCACACCCTGGTACCAATTTGTAGATTGTGGGGGTCTAGATGCTTATTTGCGTTGATAATATCGCTTAGCTTCACCTGATACTTCTTAGCTATCTTATAAAAACTATCTCCTGCAACAACCGTATGGTATATCCCGTCACAAACCGGCTCGCTTTCAGAAGGAGGCGGTGGGCTCATTTCTTCTACAGGGGGCATGGAAGAAGTTACTCCGGGTACGCAGACCCTTGAACCTATAAGTAAATTTTGAGGATCCATATTTGGATTTGCATTCATTAAAGTATTAAGTGGCACATTATATTTCCTCGCTATAGTATAGAAAGAATCTCCTGCTAAAACTGTATGGTATATACCATCACAGGTTTGTTCTGCTGGGGGAGAAGGTTGAGGCTCAGTCATTTGAGGTGGTTGCGTTGCTTCTTGAGGTGGGGTAGTAGGTGTGCTAATAGGTATACAGACTCTTGAACCAATCTGTAAATTCTGCGGATCCATGTCTGGATTTGCTTCCATTAATACTTCAAGCGGTACATTATATCTTCTCGCTATAGTATAGAAGGAATCTCCTCTAACAACCGTATGGTATATTCCCTCGCACTCTGGTTGGCTGACAGGAGGAGAGGTAGATTCTACAGGCGGCTGCATATCTCCACTTTCAGGAGGCGCAGCTTCTATAGCTGGTACACAGACCCTTGAACCTATTTGTAAATTTCGCGGATCCATATTAGGATTTGCGTTCATAATAGCATCAAGGGGTACATTATATCTTTGCGAAATGGTATAGAAGGTATCCCCTGGAAGAATAGTGTGGTAAAAACCATCGCATTCCTGTTCTGCTGGTGGTGGAGACGGAGGCGCAGGTGTTTCCGGTCTTGCAGGAATCTCCATCTGGGGAGGAGATTGTTGAGGGGGTCTTTCCTCAGGAATAGGTTCTTGTCTAACACTGGGGATGCAAATTGTTTGACCTATTTTCAGGCAATAAGGGTTCAGAATTCGGTTGACTTGCATAAGTATAGCTACAGGAATGCCAAATAACTGTGAGATAGTATAGAGGGTATCACCTGCCTTAACCGTATACTTTTCTGCACATTCATAATTGGGGGTTTGAGTAGGAGCTTTTGGAAAAAAAGAACCACTGTAGTTATCTTGGCTCATAACTTAAAAATCACCTCTCGTTCGACTCGAGGGCATACCTCAAGCATTTATTTTTAACATTATATTTTAAACCACTAAATAATGTGATAAAATAAACAATTATACTGGAAAAAGGAGTAATGATATTGAATCGATTCTTGAGAAATCCAACTGTAATGTTCTTTATATTATTAATGGCGTTTCAAGCAATGAGAAGTGGTCAGTATGGCAATCCTATGCAGTGGCTAATGAGTATAATAGTACTTCTACCAGGGATTTTAATCGGACTGTCTTTTCATGAGTATGCCCATGCAAAAGTAGCTACTCTATGCGGTGATCCGACGCCCAAGATGCAAGGAAGAGTTACTATTAATCCTGCTGCTCATTTAGATCCTATAGGCTTGCTTGCTCTAATTTTTATAAGATTCGGTTGGGGAAAACCTGTTATGATAAATCCTGCCAACTTTAGAAAACCGCGCCGGGATGAACTGCTTGTGGCCCTTTCAGGAGTTGTAATGAACTTAATAATCGCTGCAGTATTCATGGGTATTCTCAGATTATTATATGAGTATCAATTTGGATTCATGATATCTGATTTAGGAAGAATACTAAATGAAATATTAATTCAAATAGTTATTATCAACATAGTCTTAATGATATTTAATCTGCTGCCAATACCTCCCCTTGATGGTTTTAATATCTTAACTCAGATATTTAACCTTAGAAATACTAAGTTCTATTATCAAGTTTACGATAAAGGATTTCTGATTCTAATTATTCTAATACTGTTTAACATAACCGGCAGGGTATTAACACCAATGGTATACTACGTATTTAATTTTTTATACGGAATCTTTTTTTAAGAGAATCGAATTAGCACTCACCAAACGAGAGTGCTAATATTAGTGTTTAATTCTTCTACATTTAGGTATATAATATCTATATGTTAATCTTAAAAACCAGAGGTGATAACTATGAACCTAGATAAAATGACAGAAAAAGCCCAAAGGGCGATTTTAGATTGCCAAAACATTGCTATAGAAGAGGGCAATCAGCAGATAGATGGCGAACATCTGCATTTAGCCTTGGTATTACAACACGACGGGCTAATTCCACAACTTTTAGAGCAGATGGATGTCAATAAAGACTCTTTAATTACTGACCTTAGGCATGAAATTTCAAAGTTTCCAAAAGTACAGGCGGCAGGTAGTTCGATGTATGCAACAATGAGGTTTAATCAACTGCTTGTGAAAGCGGATAAGCTGGCTGCCGACTTTAAAGATGATTATATAGGTGTTGAACATTTGTATCTAGCACTGTTGGACGAAAAGAACACCCCCTCAGCTAACCTTTTTAGAAAATATGGCATTACTAGAGAAGGATTTCTTCAAGCCTTGACTAAGGTAAGGGGTAATCAAAGGGTGACTAATCAAAATCCTGAGGTTAGCTATGATGCATTAAATAAGTATGGTAGGGATCTTGTTGAACTAGCGCGAAGAGGTAAGTTAGACCCTGTGATCGGAAGAGACAGTGAGATCAGACATACTATACAGATCCTTTCCAGAAGAACAAAAAACAATCCAGTACTTATAGGTGAACCCGGCGTAGGTAAAACCGCTGTAGTTGAAGGTTTGGCGCAACGTATTCTAAACGGTGACGTACCTGAAGGCTTAAAAGATAAAATTATCTATGCCCTTGACATGGGTGCACTTATTGCAGGCGCAAAATTTAGAGGAGAATTCGAAGAAAGATTAAAGGCAGTACTGCATGAGATAGAAAAATCGGAAGGAAAGATCATATTATTTATAGATGAAATCCATAACATAGTCGGTGCGGGAAGAACCGAAGGCTCGATGGATGCAGGCAACCTTCTTAAGCCAATGTTGGCAAGGGGAGAGCTCCACTGTATCGGTGCGACCACATTAGACGAGTATAGAAAGTATATTGAAAAAGACGCTGCACTAGAGAGAAGGTTCCAAAAGATATTGATTGATCAGCCATCGGTTGAAGATACTATTTCTATCTTAAGGGGTTTAAAAGAAAGATTTGAAATCCATCATGGAGTAAGAATCACAGACAATGCTTTAATTGCCTGCGCAACACTATCGGATAGATATATAAGCGATCGTTTTCTGCCAGATAAAGCTATCGACCTAATGGATGAAGCTGCATCCATGATTAGAACCGAAATAGACAGCATGCCTGCAGAACTAGATGAAATTTCAAGAAAAATTATGCAGCTAGAGATTGAAAAACAGGCACTTAGCAAAGAAACTGATGAAGCATCACAGGCCAGACTTGAAAATATTAAAAATGAGCTTTCAGACTTAAAAGAAGAAAGGGATGTAATGTATGCTCAATGGGAAAACGAGAAAAAACTAATAACAGAGCATAAAGCCACTAAGCAGGAGATAGAAGATGTTAAACTTCAAATAGAGAAAGCTGAGCGCCAATACGATTTGGAAAAACTTGCCCAACTTAAATATGGTACTCTTCCTGAGCTAGAGAAGAAACTAGAAGAGCTGAACGCTAGCATAGATAAATCTAAGGAAAACAGATTGCTTAAAGAAGAAGTAACTGAAGAAGAAATTGCTGCTGTAGTATCGAAGTGGACGGGTATTCCTGTCAACAGGCTGGTTGAATCAGAACGGGATAAGCTATTGAGATTACCTGAGCTACTTCACAAGCGTGTAATAGGTCAGGATGAGGCAGTAAGATCCGTTTCTGAAGCAGTTCTAAGAGCAAGGGCAGGCTTGAAAGATTTAAACAGGCCGATAGGATCCTTTATTTTCCTAGGGCCAACTGGAGTAGGTAAAACAGAGCTGGCTAAAGCACTTTCGGAGACCCTGTTTGATTCAGAGAAAAACATGATACGTATTGATATGTCTGAGTACATGGAAAAGCACTCTGTATCAAGATTGATTGGAGCACCTCCAGGTTATGTGGGATATGATGAGGGAGGACAGTTAACTGAAGCAGTAAGAAGAAGACCCTACAGCGTTATCCTATTCGATGAGATAGAAAAAGCACATCCTGATGTGTTTAATATATTGCTGCAGCTGTTAGATGATGGAAGACTTACAGACAATCAGGGCAGGACAGTAGATTTTAAAAACTGTATAATCATTATGACCTCAAACATAGGTAGTGCTTACCTGATTGAGAACATAACCAGTGATGGCGTAATAACAAATGAGACCAGGGAGTTTATTGAAAACGAAATGAAAAAATACTTCCGCCCTGAATTCCTTAACAGAATCGATGATATTGTAATATTCTCACCTCTCACAGAGGAGCAGATAATTAAGATAATTGATCTTTCTATGGAAGATATTCAAAAAAGACTTGCAGAAAGAAATATTACTGTTACATTAACAAATTCAACTAAGAGATTTATCGCAGCAGAAGCATATACACCAATGTATGGAGCAAGACCTGTGAAGCGATACTTACAAAAACATATTGAAACAGAAATAGCGGCTAAGATAATAAGAGGTGAAATAAAGGATGGGGAAACAATCACTATAGATATTAAAGATGACCAGATGACCTTTTAAACTAAGAATCCTGTCGAAAGACAGGATTCTAGTTTCTATTGAGTTAAAAAGCTTGCATATTCAGATTTGTCAATCTTATGGAAGAAACCCTTTCCGATCTTCTCTATCAAAACGAGGTTTAGCATGTCATCTCTACGCTTCTTATCCCGTTTCACAGCTTCCACCATTTCCACAATATTTGTACCCTCTGGGAGTTGGTAAGGAAGGTTATAGCATATTAAGATATCTTTGACTAACGAAGAGGTATTGGGTACAGTTAAACCTGCGCGCTCACTGGCTACGGTTGTCATATACATACCGATAGCTACCGCTTCTCCATGTGTGTATTTACCGTCAGGGAAGTAGTCCTCTATGCAGTGCCCAAGGGTGTGGCCGAAATTTAGCAACATAGCAATACCGTGATCCTGAGAGTCAAGTTCTATGATTTGTTTTTTAATTAAGCAACAGCGATAGATAATCGATTCTATACCAGACCCATCACTTCTCTTAGCTTTTGCCATAAGGTCGGAAAAAAGATCAGGGTCAAAAACACAGCCGTATTTTATCACTTCCGCCATTCCGTCTTCAAACACTCTATCAGGGAGCGTTCTGACAAAATCAGGATCGATTAAGACTTCTTTAGGCTGATAAAATGTACCCGCCATATTTTTCCCCTCCGGCAAGTTAGCTCCATTTTTGCCTCCGATACTGGCATCAACCATCGCCATTAAGGTGGTGGGGACCATTATTAGATTAACTCCTCTGAGGAAAGTGGCGGCAGTAAAGCCTGCAATATCTCCTATTACTCCTCCCCCAAATGCAACTATCACATCGTCTCTAGCCAGTTGGAAATCGAGTAGTTTTGAGTAAAGTTTTGGTATCATATCAAAGGATTTGCTGCTTTCGCCTGGAGGCAATGATATAAGTGTCCATTGAAGACCTGCCTCATTCATCTGTTTGTTTAATCTCTCCTCATAAAGACCCTTTACTGTATCATCTGTAATGACGGCAAATTTCCTTCCAGGAAAGAGTTGGGACAGAATGTTGCCCAATTTATGAAACAGACCGATTTCAGTAACAACTTTATATTTCTGTAACTTAGTATTGATCGTTAACGTTTGACGCATATATATCACCTCGTGACCAGTATACAGCAAGTTATAGCTTTTGCAAAGTGTTGCTTTTAGTTTTATAACCATATATACTATTATAGAAAGTTTTTATGAGTAGGGGTACAGCATGAATGACAATATAATTGTTACACTGACTTGCAGCAACTTACGAAGGTGGGGCAGACAGGCGCTTTCAGGCAATTGGGCACCTGCTGTATTAGCATCAGCATTGTATCTACTGTTATCAGTTTTACCAATGCTCGTCCTTACTTTGTATTTCGACTCTGAAGTAGTCAATTTCATTTCTAATATTTACGGGATTATAATTAGCGGGCCATTAACCTTAGGCTATATAGTATTCATCCTAGCTATATTTCGAAGGAAGGAGACATCTCCTGCTGAAGTCTTTTACGGTTTTGAACATTTCGGTAGGGCTTTTGGGCTCTTTGTAGTTGTCAATGTACTTGTACTTTTGTGGTCTTTGCTATTTATTATCCCAGGTATTATAGCGAGTTATCGTTATGGATTGGCCTTTTTTATACTAGCTGATAATCCAAACATAGGTATTATAGATGCTATAAACGAAAGTAAGCGTTTAATGTATGGTAATAAAATGAAACTATTCTGCCTCGACCTTTCTTTTATAGGTTGGGCAATATTATCAGTACTTACCTTTGGTATTGGATTCTTATGGCTGATGCCATATATGCATGCATCAAGGGCAGGTTTTTACGAAGTAGCAAATGGTAATTTAAGACCTCGAATAAGGCAAACTGAAACGAACGGCTATCAGGTATAATTTGCACATAAACAATACCCTCCAACATATAATAAATGGTATGTAAGGAGGGTAAATGTTTATGAGTGGAAAAGCTAGACATTACTTTCCGGGGAATAACACACCGGAAGGTTTTTTTTCCTATTATCACTATATACTTAGTCAAGATGAGGCAAAAAAAATCTGGTGCATAAAAGGTGGGCCTGGAGTAGGCAAGTCTACCTTCATGAAAAAAATAGGAGAATCCATGTTATCTTTAGGCTATAATGTGGATTTTCTTCATTGTTCATCGGATAACAGCTCAATAGATGGGATAGTAATAAGGGAATTAAAGGTTTCTATTATAGACGGAACAAAGCCACATATTATTGATCCGATTAATCCGGGTGCAGTAGACTCTATTATTAATCTCGGAGATTACTGGGATGAGTCAGCTATAAGAAAACATAAGTTTGAACTGATTAAGATCAACGAGAATATCAAGGACCTATTTCCCCGTGTCTACAATTATCTAGCTGCAGCGGAAAAGATGTACCACAATGTAAACTCAATTATGGGCAAAAGGATAAAGGATGTAGATTTGTACAAAATAGCTGCCCGCTTGGTTGAAGATGAGCTTTCACATATAGAATTAAGCAAAGATATAGGTCAGGTAAAAAGGTTTTTTGCAAGTGCTATTACACCTACAGGCATAGAAAATTATTTAGATGCGCTTATTGAAGGTTATGAAAAAGTATATATTCTCAAAAGCTCCATCGGAACAAATAGTGAACTGATCTTAAGCCGTGTTTTAGAAAATGCTATTTACAGAGGTTTAGACGCCGAAGCCTATTATTGTTCAATCAAGCCAAGAGATAAAATTGAGCACCTTCTCATACCTGATCTCTCACTAGCTATAATCACATCCAACAAATACCATAGGATTGAAACAGATGGTAAAATAGAAATTAATTTAAAAGAATTAGAATCGCAGCAAATATCTCGGATACAGGCTAGCATAGCGTCTGATTCATTGAAGAGGATGGAGGAATTAATTAATAAGGCGGTTGAGTGTTTAGGAGAGGCGAAGAAGGAACATGATTATCTAGAATCCTATTATATTCCAAACATGGACTTTTCCAAGGTGGAATTGTTAAGGAAAGAGATAGAAGAAAGTATTAAAAAGCTAACCTAAGATAAGTTTGCCTTTTAATTATTCGATGTGTATAATTATTTATTATAATTCTATTTCGTTGGTACACATTCGTAAGAGAGGAGCATTATGAATAGTCTTGAGAAAAAATACCCTGTTGTTGAAGTCGACCTTAAAAAACTTAAGCATAATATTGATGAAATGGTAAGAAGATGCAGGGAAAAAGGTATCAGTATTGCAGGGGTGGTTAAAGGTTTTAACGCTATTCCCGAAACTCTAAGGCTTTATGAGGAGTCAGATTGTGTACAAATTGCAAGCTCAAGGCTAGAACATATTGAGGATGCACGAAAGATGGGTCTAAAAGGTCCTTTTCTTGCTATACGCGTTCCAATGTTAAGCGAAATACCGGATCTTGTGAGGCTTGCAGATATAAGCCTAAACAGTGAATTGACCGTAGTCAAGGCTATAGATGAAGAATGTAAGCGTCAAGGTAAAAAACATAGTGTTATCCTAATGGCAGATCTCGGAGACTTAAGAGAAGGCTACTGGGATAAAGATGAAATGGTTGAAGCAGCATACTATATCGAAAACAATTTGGCAAATATCTATCTTGCCGGAGTGGGCACAAACCTGGGATGCTATGGTTCAATAAATGCCACACCTGAAAAAATGGAAGAACTTATCTCTGTTGCAGAAGCCATCGAAGAAAAAATTGGAAGGAAGTTGGATATAATATCGGGTGGAGGCACTACTTCATTTCCGCTAGTTTACAACAACACTATGCCCAAGCGTATAAATCACCTCCGCATGGGGGAGGGGATAGCTCTAGGTAAAGATTTAGAAGATCTTTGGGGACTTGATATGAGTTTTTTAAACAAAGATGTTTTTACCCTGAAGGCTGAGATTGTAGAGATTAAGGACAAGCCCAGCTACCCTGTAGGAGAAATATTCGTCGACTGCTTTGGGAATCGCGGCGAATATATAGATAGAGGTATACGCAAAAGGGCTATAGTCGCTGTGGGTAAGGTTGATTTTGCCCTTGACTACCAGCTGGAACCGAGAAATAAAGGCGTTGAAGTGTTAGGAAGCAGCAGTGATCATCTGATACTAGATATTGAGGAAAACAAGGACGATTTAAAAGTTGGTGATGTTTTAGAGTTTGATTTAAGATACTCAACCATGGTATATTTAACAAGTTCAAAATATGTAAGAATTGAGTGCATAAATTAAAAGAAAGTGAGCGACCTGACTAGTGAAAAAGAGTACAAACAGACAAGATAAGAACTTTATACAACTGCTATTTGCAGGGGATATTAATGTTTACAGTATGGCGAGAGCCATTCATGAAATGTATGGTATCAAGCCCTATGTTTATGGGAAATATCCAACAGGTTATTGCTATAAAAGTAAGATAATGCATTACAACTCTATAAACGACATCGACCAGCAGGATAGGTTTTTAGAAACAGTTCTAAATTTTGCTGATCAACATAAGGACAAGACTGTCCTGCTTATAGGATGTGGTGACAGCTATGTGCAACTTATTAGTGCCAACAAAGATAATTTCCCGGAAAATATTGTTGCGCCATATATAGACGTCAAAATGATGAACGACCTGATTCACAAGGAAAAGTTCTACGAGCTGTGTGAAAAAGTGGGGGTGGACTATCCCGATACCTTTGTTCATAGAAGGGAAATGGGACGGAACTTTGAACTTCCTTTCAAAGGCCCCTTTATTATCAAACCTTCAAATGGAATTGAATATTGGAGACATCCATTTCCTACTCAAAAAAAAGTATTTAAAGTCGATACTATTGAAGAGGTATATGAGGTTTTAGAAAGTATCTATAAGGCAGGCTATAGCGACAGCATCATTATCCAGGACTACATACCCGGCGATGATACTTTTATGCGGGTTCTAACCAACTATTCGGATAAGAATGGTAAGGTGAAGCTCATGTGCCTAGGCCATGTGCTTCTTGAAGAGCATACGCCCCATGGCATCGGCAACCATGCAGTTATAATCACCGAGCATAATAGAGAGTTAGAGGAAAAGATTAAAAGTTTGCTGGAAGAAATACACTACATTGGTTTTTCAAATTTTGATATAAAATACGATCAAAGGGATGGGAAATATAAAGTTTTCGAGATTAACACAAGGCAAGGTAGAAGCAACTACTACGTTACTGCGACTGGTGCCAATTTAGCACAGTATGTGGTAGAAGATTGGATATATGATCATCCTATAGATTTCAGGTCAGTCGATAATGAATATCTTTGGATGGTGGTCCCAAAGAGAGTTGCCTTCAAATATATAAAACCTCTGGAGTATAAAAAACAGATGAAGAAGTTAATTAAAGAAGGCAAGTGGGTAAATCCTCTATATTACCGCCCTGATAAC
>JAAYHT010000190.1 GCA_012735285.1 Clostridiales bacterium
ATAAATCCTCCTAAAGCCCTGGAATTTCAATATTTCTATGACTTATTGTACCAATTTTTTATCTGGTTTACAAGCTTCTACATAACAAAAATCCGCTTGAAAAAGCGGACTTTGTCGACAGTCTGAAAAGCTCTCAGGAAGAGAGCTTTTTTTAAAGGAGTAATTGGTATTGGCAAAACTAACATTGGTTGCTACAGCCACCTTCGGCTTGGAAGCAATAGTAAAGCGAGAAATAATTTCATTAGGGTATAAGATTTTAAAATCCGAGGATGCTAGGATTACTTTCTTAGGAGATGAGCGGGCTGTTTGTCGTTGCAATTTGTGGCTACGCTGTGCCGACAGGCTGCTTATCCAATTGGGTGAGTTTAAAGCACTATCTTTTGAAGAGCTATTTCAGCAAACAAAGGCTCTGCCTTGGGAAGAATGGATACCAATGGACGGGGAAATCATAGTTACTGGAACTTCTGTTAAATCTCAACTTCACAGCGTACCTGACTGCCAGAAAATAGTGAAGAAAGCAATAGTAGAAAGATTAAAGAAAACATATCAAGTAGAATGGTTCCCTGAAACAGGAGCAAAATATACTGTAAAGGTTAGATTATTAAAAGATCAAGCATCAATTACTTTAGATACAAGTGGCATTGGACTTCACAAGCGCGGATATAGGGTGAGTGATGTTGAAGCACCTATCAAAGAAACCCTTGCTTCAGCATTAATACAGCTTTCTTTTTGGAAACCATGCCGTTTGTTAGTAGATCCACTCTGCGGTTCAGGAACTATTCCGATAGAAGCCGCTATGCTGGGGAGGAATATTGCCCCGGGATTATCCCGCAATTTTGCGGCAGAAGAGTGGGAAGCTATTCCAAAAGAACTATGGAAAGAAGAAAGGAAAAAAGCTTTTGAGGCAATCGATTATGATGCTGATGTCCGTATAATTGGTTCAGACATAAGTAAAGCTGCCATTAAAGCCTCCAAACAAAATGCTATTGGAGCAGGAGTAGAAGACTGCATAAGTTTTCATGTGAGTCCGGTTAGCAATCTTAAGGCAAACGAAAAATATGGCATTCTCATAACTAATCCACCATATGGAGAGCGGATCGGTAAAAAGAATCAGATTTATAGAATATATGATGATATTAGAAAATTCTATTTAGAAAATCCTACATGGTCAATTTATTTAGTGACTTCAGATAAAGAATTTGAAAAGTATTTTTTGGAAAAACCAGCAGATCGTAGAAGAAAACTTTACAATGGTAGAATAGAAATCTGCTATTACCAGTATTATGGCGACAAACCAAAAGGTGTCTAAATAACTCCTCTATGATTTGGACAAATTATTTTTAGAGGAGGTTGATATGGACACAAAAATTAATCAAATTGAAAGAATGAAGCAGGAAATGGCAAGAGAATATGGAGTTGCAAACTTCGAAGATATAGACAGAGGCAGTCTAACTTCAAGAGCAAATGGTAATATTATTAGAACTTTAATTGAGATGGCCGAAAAAGTGGAAGATGATAAGTTAAAAACTATGGAAATGAGCAGCAAATAGGCGGTTTTATGGAATACAATAGGAACAATTTAGAACGGCTAGGTATTAAAAATGATAATGATATTGAAAAAGCGGTTAATAGAGCTCTAAGGCAGCATAACCAAGGTGATAATCAAGGAGATAACCAAGGCGATCTTGAAATCGACCGGAAGAATACAGAGGGTATAAAATTTAAAAAAAGATTTGAAGAATAATAATTATTAAGAAAATACTATGTAATTTCATCGGAGTTACATAGTATTTTTTATTTCTTCCTCTCTTAAATGTTCATTTTAACAGGTTTATTGGCTAATAAAAAAAAATAAAAAATTTATAAATAAGTATTGCATAATTATACTTATGCGTGTATAATTATGAACATCAATTAATAATTATTAATATATTGAAATTATTTTTAATAAATATACATTTTATATTTAAGAGAGGAAGATTAGAATGGCAGTTAAGAAAGATTTAAGAGTAATTGATTTAAAAGGGAGAAGCTTTTTAACACTATTAGATTATACTCCTGATGAGATCAGGTATTTATTAGATTATGCACATGAACTTAAAGCAAATAGAAGAAGGGGTATCTTTAATAATATACTTAAGGGAAAAAATATAGTTATTATCTTTGAAAAGAGTTCCACTCGTACAAGATGCGCGTTTGAAGTGGCATGTTTGGAAGAAGGGGGCCATGTTACCCACTTGGATATTTCAACTTCACATATAGGTATGAAAGAAAGCATTGAAGATACTGCAAAGGTATTAGGCAGATTTTACAATGGAATACAATTTAGAGGCTATGAGCAAAAGGTGGTTGAAGATTTAGCAAAGTACTCCGGAGTCCCTGTATGGAATGGACTAACGGACACTGATCATCCAACGCAGATCCTTGCAGATTTGATGACCATAGAGGAACATTGTAAAAAGCCTTTGAACAAGGTTAAAGTAGTATTCTGTGGAGATATAAGAAATAATATGAGCTATGCATGGATGTATGGATGTGCTAAAATGGGTATGCACTATGTAGCTTATGGTCCAAAAGAAATGAAAGTGGATGAAAAGGTACTTAAGACCGCAAAAGAAGTAGCTAAAAAGACAGGCGGCAAGATTGAAATCTGCCATACAGATGATTGCCTAAAAGGAGCAGACGTAATATATACAGATATTTGGGCATCTATGGGAGAAGAAGATAAGATTCGCGAAAGGGTCGAACTACTAACTCCTTATAGAGTAACTATGGATGTTTTAAAGAAAACAGAAAATCCAATTGTATTGTTCCTTCACTGCCTGCCTTCATTCCATGACTTTGAAACGGGTATGGCAAAAGAATGGATAGAAAAAGGCGTAGACATAAGAGAAGTTACAGATGAAGTATTTAGAAGCAAGCATTCAGTAGTCTTTGATGAGGCTGAAAACCGCTTGCATACAATAAAAGCTATTATTGCGGCAACTATATAAAGATTAAGTGACATCAGGAGGGTTTAATGACCGAGAAAAAAGGCAAGATCGTAATCGCACTGGGAGGAAATGCCCTTCAGGATACCAACAGCTCTGGTACTGCAGAAGAGCAACTGGAAGTAGCAAAAAGAACCTGTGAATACATTGTTGAAATCTTAGATAACTATGAGGCCGTTATCGTACACGGTAACGGGCCTCAGGTAGGAAGAATATTGATTGCTTCTGAAACAGCGAAAGATATAACCCCTGTCATGCCCTTTGATGTTGTAGGGGCTATGAGCCAGGGGTATATTGGTTACCATATTCAGCAGGCGCTTCACTTGGCGTTAAAAAATCATGGTAACCATATTCCTGTCGCCACTGTTATTACACAGGTGGTAGTAGATCAAAACGATCCTGCTTTCGAAAATCCCACCAAACCCATCGGTTCCTTCTATAGTGAAGAAGAGGCCAAGGAGATGATGGATAAAAATGGATATATAATGAAAGAGGATGCGGGAAGGGGCTGGCGTCGTGTGGTTGCTTCGCCAATACCTCAGAGGATAGTTGAGATCGATACTGTTAAACATCTCTGTGGTTCGTCAGTTGTGGTTGCTGCAGGTGGAGGCGGCATTCCTGTAATCGAATTGCCGGACGGCTCACTTAAAGGTGTGGCAGCTGTTATCGACAAGGATTTTGCAGCTGAATTGTTGGCAGAACAGATAGGAGCAGATATATTATTGATTCTTACAGCGGTTGATAAGGTGGCTATTAATTACAATAAGCCCAATCAGATAGATTTAGACTTGATCACAGCAGCACAAGCAGAAGAATACATGAAGCAGGGACATTTTGCAGCTGGAAGTATGCTACCAAAGATTAAGGCGGCGATTAAATTCGTAAAGTCTAATCCAGGGAGAAAAGCAATTATTTCATCTCCATACAAAGCCATAGAGGCTTTAGAAGGTAGGGATGGCACTACAATTATCTTGGAATAGATTATTTATGTTTCCATATCTTTAACTTTACGAACTATATATTGTTTAATGCAGGCGGTAATTGGTACAGCCAAAATCATGCCTAAAATTCCCCAGAAGTATCCGCCAAAAGTGACAGCCAGCAATACGGTTAGCGGATGAAGTCCGGTACTGGAACCAACTACTTTTGGGTAAATGATGTTGCCGTCTATCTGTTGGATTATGACAAAAACTATTAGAGTAATAATAGCTTTTGTTATACCGCCTGATAATAGGGCGACAATTATTGCAGGTATTGCACCAAAGATAGGGCCGAAATAAGGGATGATGTTGGTTATTCCTGCAAAGCATCCCAGAAGAACAGCAAAATCTAGGCGTATAATAGTAAGGGCAATAGATGTTACTATTGCTACTATTAAAGCATCAAGTAGTTGTCCGCGGAGAAATCGTGAAAAAACCTTATCGATATCATATAGTACTTCGTTCAATCTACCGCTAAAACCCATTGGAAAGAATACATGGGTTGCCTTTCTCCATAGTCTGATAAAATAGTCTTTATCTTTTAATAGATATATGGCTACAACAATTCCAAGGGCAATTTTTACTAGGCTTCCTCCAATATTAGTTATTATATTTAAAACTGCATCAGCGCTAAAATAATCTGAAATCCTTTCTGTGAACTTATCTGCAAAGTTTTGAAGCCTTTCTTCCAAGCCGTTGTTAGGCATTTTTTCTGATATACCGTTTAAGACCTTTTCAAATTGGGAGAAGTACAAGGTAACGTTTTCGACCATACTCGTAAGACCTTCAAACACTATATTACCAACTAACATATAGGCTAATGCGTAGATAATAGCTATCAGTAATATTAATACAAATAGGAAAGTTATAAGAATGCTTATAGTCCTACGTAACTGAAGTCGCTTTTCTTTTTTCTCATCATCTTCAGGCATTTTAAAAAATAGCTTACTCATAAATTTTTTATCGACAAAATCTACTAAGGGACTCAGTAGATATGCTATAATTAATCCAATGAAGAGAGGTGATAAGGCTGTTAAGATACGCCCTATAACAAAACAAATACTGTTAAATATCAGATCGAAGTTTTTTATAATAAAATATAAAATATATAGTAATGCTACAGTAAAAATAATATATAAACTTATTTTCAAATATTGCCTGTCAGAAATCAGTTCTTTTAGCCTTAACATGCTTGCACCATCCCTTCATTGGTAGTATTATTAACTTATTGGGTTATAATGTAATTTAATTATTAATCAGTATAAGTTAATTTATAAGTTATATACTTTACAATGATTGAGCGGATGGGAAAATTATGAAGAACCGTAAATTAGTAATGATTCCTGGTCCTACACCTGTTGTGAGATCAATTCAAAATGAAATGGGTAGAGAAACGGTTGCTTTTGGCGATCCTACCTTTGTCAAAGACTATAAAGAGACAATTGAAGATCTAAAAAAATTATTTGACTGTGACGGAGAGGTTTTTCTGATTGCAGGAACCGGGACATTAGCTATGGAGATGGCAATAGCCAATAACTTAAAGGCTGGAGAAAACATTTTAATTGTCTCCCATGGTTTCTTCGGGGATCGGTTTGTTAACCTATGTGAAAGAAAAGGTCTAAATGTTGACGTATTACAAAGCGATTGGGGCGATATAGTACCGCTAGATAAGATAGATGAAAAATTGGCTAGTAAAAAGTATAGCGCAATTACTGTAACCCATGTTGATACTTCTACAGGTGTATGTGCTCCTGTAGCTCAAATAGGAGAAATAGTAAAAAAATATGAAGATACTTTATACATCGTAGATGGAGTTTGTGCAACCGCGGGTGTCGAAGAAAATATGAAAAAAATGAATATTGATGTTTTACTAACAGGTTCCCAAAAGGCATTTGGTGTTGCCCCCGGTTTAGCACTAGTGCTTGCAAACAATAAATCCATAGAAAAGAGAAAGAGCCTAGGAGTTATACCTGAATATTATGTTGATTATGAAAATTGGTTTGCAGTAATGAAGGATCCATCCAAATACTTTGCTACACCAGCAGTAAATATGGTATGGGCTATGAAAGAGTCCGTGAGAATTATAAAAGAAGAAGGACTTGAAGCTAGATATGAAAGGCATATTAAGAATGCAAAAGCAATGCAGGCAGCATTAGAAGAATTAGGTTTCAAGATATTAGCGAAAAAAGAACATAGAGCGCCAACACTATCTTGTGTACTTTATATGGATGGAATTAATGACGCTGAATTCAGATCTACACTTGCTGAAGAAGGGGTAGTAGTTGCAGGAGGCTTAGGAGCCTTTGCAGGAAAGATGTTTAGACTTGGCCATATGGGTAATATAGATAAGCATGACCTGGTATCGACCATATCAGCGATTGAAAGAACATTGAATAGGGTGGGGATTAAGGATGCGCTGGGCAAAGGAACAGCTGTGTTAATGAGAGAACTAGAGAACTAATATCTTAAGTAGATTGTTTCCTGGGAGCCAGCATTAAAATAAAAAGCTGGCTCTTAGTTTTTTAGAGTAAAATAAAATATTAAGCGTTCTTGATTTTAGTTTGCTAGTATAATATAATAGCTTCTTAATAATAAGTTGCTGATTTCACCATTAGGTGTAAAAATATATCTGATAGCTTATATAAAAAAGGAGAATCACCATGACGAAGAAAATAATGAAAACAATGGATGGCAATACTGCTGCATCATACATATCTTACGCTTTTACCGATGTTGCGGCTATTTATCCAATTACTCCATCATCTCCCATGGCGGAGCTGGTTGATGAATGGGCATCATATGGTAAAAAGAACCTATTTGGCCAAGAAGTAAAGGTAGTAGAGATGCAGTCTGAAGCTGGTGCTGCAGGAGCTGTACACGGTTCATTAGCATCAGGTGCATTGACTACTACATATACTGCTTCACAGGGTCTGCTTTTAATGATTCCCAATATGTATAAAATCGCCGGAGAACTCTTACCAGGAGTATTTCATGTCACGGCAAGGACATTAGCAACACATGCCTTAAGCATTTTTGGGGATCACTCCGATGTTATGGCTGTTAGACAAACCGGTTTTGCCATGCTTGCTTCCAGTTCAGTTCAAGAAGTAATGGACTTAGGTGGCATTGCCCATTTGGCAAGTATTAAGAGTAGAGTACCTTTCTTGCATTTCTTTGATGGATTCCGCACATCCCATGAGGTGCAGAAGATCGAAGTGATTGATTATGAAGACCTAAGAGGCCTTCTGGACATGGAGGCTGTACAAAGATTTAGGGATAATGCTTTAAATCCAGAACGTCCAGTTATTAGAGGAACAGCCCAGAACCCAGACATTTTCTTCCAAGCTAGAGAAGCTTCAAATAAATTTTATGAAAAAGTACCGGGCATTGTAGAAGATTACATGAAGAAACTAACAGAGATAACTGGAAGAGAATATAATCTATTCGATTATGTTGGTGATCCTAATGCTGAGTACATTATCATAGCTATGGGATCTGTTTGCGAAACAATTGAAGAAACTATCTCTTACCTAATGAAACAGGGTAGAAAGGTCGGTTTGGTCAAAGTTAGACTCTACAGACCCTTTGCACCGGAATACTTAAAAGCAGTAATTCCAAAGACAGTAAAACGTATAGCAGTATTAGACAGAACAAAAGAACCTGGATCCTTAGGGGAGCCTCTTTATATGGATGTAAAAACCATGTATTATAACGAAAAAGATGCTCCTAGCGTATATGGCGGTAGATACGGCCTAGGTTCTAAAGATACTACTCCAGGACAGATAGTTGCTGTGTTTGATAACCTTGAAAGTGAAACACCGAAGGATCAGTTTACCATCGGTATAATCGATGATGTTACAAATACTTCACTAGAGACAGTAGAAAATATTAACACTGAACCAGAAGGAACAATTCGTTGCAAATTCTGGGGACTTGGTTCAGATGGAACAGTAGGAGCAAATAAAAACGCTATTAAGATAATCGGTGACAATACTGATTTATATGCACAAGGCTACTTCTCCTATGATTCGAAAAAATCAGGTGGAGTAACAGTATCTCACCTTCGCTTTGGAAAGGAAAAGATAAAGTCAACCTACCTGATTAATGAAGCAGACTTTATTGCTTGCCATAATCAGGCGTTTGTAAAGCAATATGACATTCTAAAGGGCTTAAAGAATGGCGGTACCTTTGTTCTTAACTGTATTTGGGATGAAAAACAGCTTGCCGAGAACCTGCCTGGTCATATGAAGAGATATATTGCCCAGAATGATATTAATTTCTATATCATCAATGCAACTAAGATTGCTGAGGAAATAGGACTTGGTAATCGTATAAATATGATTATGCAAGCAGCTTTCTTCAAGCTGGCTCAGGTTATCCCTGTGGAGGATGCTGTTAAATATCTAAAGCAAGCAGTTGAGGATACATATGGTAAAAAAGGCGAAGATATTGTGAAGATGAATAATGCAGCTATTGACAAGGGTGTAGAAGAGCTGGTACGAGTAAATGTACCTAAAGAATGGGCAGATGCAAAAGATGACGTAGTAGAAGAGGTTGAGGTACCTGAGTTTATTAAAGATATTTTAATTCCTATGAATAGACTCGAAGGAGATAATTTACCTGTTAGCGCCTTTGTCGGCAGAGAAGACGGAACATTCCCTTCAGGAACAGCTGCTTATGAAAAACGCGGTGTAGCAATCAATGTACCTGAATGGATACCTGAAACTTGTATACAATGTAACCAGTGTTCATTTGTATGCCCGCATGCTGCGATCAGACCAGTAGTAGTAAATGAAGAGGAAAAAGCAAGAGCACCTAAAGATTTTGTCACTACAAAATTAAGAGGCAAAGGATTTGAGGGACTGGAATATAGAATTCAAGTTTCCCCGCTAGATTGTATGGGATGCGGAAATTGCGCAGATATATGTCTATCCAAAGAAAAGTCTCTGGTTATGAAACCACTGGAGACTCAAATGGGAGAAGTGGAAAACTGGGAATTTGGTCAAACAGTATCAATTAAAGATGACTTGATGAATAAAGAAACAGTAAAAGGAAGTCAATTCTCAAAACCATATATTGAATTCTCAGGAGCATGCGCTGGTTGTGGGGAAACACCATACATTAAACTTGTAACTCAACTTTTTGGCGACAGAATGATGATAGCAAACGCTACAGGTTGCTCATCAATATGGGGTGCTTCAGCACCATGTATGCCTTACTGTAAAGATGAGAATGGAAGGGGTCCGTCATGGGCAAACTCTCTATTTGAAGACAATGCAGAATACGGATTAGGTATGGCTATCGGCGTAAGGCAAATGAGAGAAAAGATAAAGAGCAGCATGGAAGCATTGTTTGAAAAAGATATCGATCAAGAAATGAAAGATGCCTTCCAGAATTGGATTGACAAATTTGATGATGGCGCTGCTTCTAGAGAAGCTAGCGATAGGGTGCTGAAAGCTATAAAAAATAGCAAAGAATTAGATGCAGAAGCCAAAGCACTAGTAGATGAGATCCTAGATAGAAAGGACTTCTTGGTTAAGAAATCCATCTGGGCAGTCGGAGGAGACGGCTGGGCCTATGATATCGGATATGGTGGTCTAGATCATGTGTTAGCTTCAGGAGAAGATATTAACGTATTAGTATTTGATACCGAGGTTTACTCAAATACTGGAGGACAGTCTTCTAAGGCAACACCTAAGGCTGCTATAGCTAAGTTTGCCGCATCCGGAAAGAGAACCAAGAAAAAGGATTTAGGTATGCTAGCGATGACATATGGCTATGTATATGTAGCTCAGGTCGGCATGGGTGCAGATAAGAATCAGTTGATAAAGGCTATAACTGAGGCAGAAAAGTATAAAGGGCCTTCACTGATTATCTGCTATGCACCATGCATCACTCACGGCATAAAGAAGGGTATGGGTAAGACTCAGGAAAATACTAAAGACGCAGTTGAAGCAGGATACTGGCAACTGTATCGCTACAATCCGATGCTGAAAGAGGAAGGCAAGAATCCGTTTATTCTTGATTCAAAAGAGCCAACTAAGAGCTTTAGAGAATTCTTGATGGGTCAGGTAAGGTATGCTTCACTGCAGAATGAGTTCCCTGATGTAGCGGAAGAACTATATCAGAATGCAGAAAAAAATGCTAGAGAAAGATATGAGACATATTTAAAACTATCAAAACAAGAATAAGAATAATAAGTAAAGGTGCAGGATAACCAACCTGCACCTTTTAAAATACTCTTATTTAATATTTTTATACTATACTACTCCCTGAGCCAGCATAGCTTTTGCTACTTTCAAGAATCCTGCTATGTTAGCACCAGCCACGTAATTTCCTTCCATACCAAATTCTTTAGCTGCGCTTTGACAGGAATTAAAAATTGAGGCCATAATTGTTTGTAGTTTTTGATCTACCTCTTCAGCACTCCACTGAAGTCTCATGCTATTTTGTGTCATTTCTAATGCAGACACCGATACCCCTCCTGCATTTGCAGCTTTTGCCGGTCCAACAATTACATTGTTCTCCTGGAGATGCTTCAAAGCATCTAATGAGGTAGGCATATTTGAACCTTCGCAATAGAACTTTGTACCATTGGCAACTATATTCTTGGCATCTTCAAGATCAACCTCATTTTGAGTAGCGCAAGGTATAGCAATGTCGACTTTGACGCCCCAAGGTCTTTCGCCTGGATAGAACTTGGCTCCTGGGAATCTTTCTGCATAGGGTGCAACGATGTCATTATTTGAAGCTCTTAGTTGAAGGAGATAGTCAACTTTTTCCCCGGATATACCTTCTTCGTCATAAACATATCCATCCGGGCCGGAAATAGTAACGACTTTTCCACCTAGTTGATTAACCTTGCTAACTGTGCCCCATGCAACATTACCGAAACCTGATACCGCGACTGTTTTGCCCTTTATTGTTTCTCCGTGAGCACGCAACATGTTCTCCACAAAGTAAACTATACCATATCCTGTAGCCTCAGTTCTTGCAAGGCTGCCGCCCCAACCAACTCCTTTACCGGTTAGAACGCCTTCCCATTTATTTGTAAGTCTTTTATATTGTCCAAACATGTAGCCGATTTCCCTAGCGCCTACACCCAAATCACCTGCAGGCACATCAGTATCTGCGTCAATGTATTTATAAAGTTCTGTCATATAGCTTTGACAGAAGCGCATTATTTCAGCGTCTGATTTGCCCTTTGGATCGAAATCCGAACCGCCTTTACCTCCGCCAAGGGGTAGAGTGGTTAAACTGTTTTTAAATATTTGTTCAAAACCGAGGAATTTAATGATTCCCAAATTTACAGATGGGTGGAATCTAATTCCGCCTTTGTATGGCCCAAGGGCGTTATTGAATTGTACCCTAAATCCTCTATTAACTCTGCTTTTTCCATTGTCATCAATCCACGGAACTTTAAAGATGATTTGCCTGTCCGGCTCTAAGAGTCTTTCCACCACGCCCGATTCAACGAACTCAGGGTATTTTTCGAATACAGGTTCCAAAGACTCAAGAACTTCTTCTACAGCTTGATGGAACTCTGGTTCACCGGGATTTCTCTTTTTTACAATTTCAAGATACTTTTGGGTTATTTCTGACATCTTATCTCCCTCTTTTCTTTGATTAATGATACTTTTTAAACAAAACTAGTTGGAATTATTATGATCTAAGCTCACGATAGCATATTGAATTTTTTTAGTCAAGTCAATCGCATATGTAGAGGTATCCAGATTCAGCTATTTCTTTCTATTAATATAGGTAATAATTGGTGGAAGTATTGATATTTAAACGTTTTATGTATTATAAAAACCGGAGAAGTTCGAATATTCGGACTTTGAAATTTGGTTAAACAAATAACAATATTATAGTAACAGTAGATATTTTAACCTTAAAAAAATAATTGATTAGTTAATGCTAGAATGTGGACAAATATCAGAAAATTAAGACATATAATAAAACTACATTTCAGAAAGTAGCATAACTACAAACATACAATGTCAGCCAAGATTGTTGAAATTACAACAAAATATTTAATATTTTAAAATAATTATTTCCAAATTTGTATTGACATCCACCATGTTTGATAGTATTATTAAACAAAATTAAAGTAAATTTACTACATAGGAAGATGTATTATGAATGTCAAATCTAATATCATTCAAAAAATAACTAAGGAAATTGATAGTTATTCTGCAAGTTACCAGCGTATTGGGAAATTGATATTAGAACAGCCGGAAAAAATCGTTAAGATGAGCATCGGTCGATTATCGCAACTTGCTAGTGTAAGTGACCCAACAATAATGCGTTTTTGCGCTATGCTCGGCTTTTCAGGATTTAAAGACTTTAAATTACAATTAGCTAAAGAGTTGGCTATAAAGGAGAATTATCTTCATTTAGGGATTGAGGATAATGATAACCCGAACTCGTACATAAGAAAAGTAGGCATTACAACCATATCTTCTTTAAGTGAAGTAATAAACTCTTTGAATGAAGACCTTATTAATTCTCTAGTGGATACTCTATCCGAAGCCGATAAAATCGAATTTTGGGGCCAGGGTGCCTCAGCTGTAGTTGCACAAGATGCTTATCATAAATTCTTCCGTGCGGGTATTTCGTGTGTAGCAAGCTCTGATCCTCATATGCAGTGCATGTCAGCGGGTGTAATGACAAAAGGAGATGTTGTCGTTGCTATTTCGCATACCGGTAAATCCTATGATTTGATTAGAAATGTAAAAATAGCAAAGGAGCAAGGAGGCATAATAATTGGCATTACAATGGATAAATCTCCTTTAGCTAAAGAATGTACGATGGCAGTTGGGGTTAACGTTGATGAAGATACTGATATTTATTTGCCAATGATCTCTCGACTTGCCCATCTATTGGTGCTAGATATACTTGCTGTTGGTGTCATGCTGAAAAAAGGAAAAGAGGCTACTGATAGAATGAAAAAAATGAAGGAGGCATTAATGAGAATTAAGTATTCAGCATCTGAGGAAATGGCTGACGAATAAATAACAGTTTTCCTGTATCCCATAATGCGCAATAAGGAGGATAACATTGGATAATTCGAACAAAGCTTTTGAAAAGATAGTTTTTATAATAACAAAAATAAATGAGATCCTATTATTAATAGCAATCTCAGCAATGTTTATTTTTGTATTTGCCAATGTAATAGGGCGCTATGTATTTTCGAATTCAATTTCATGGGCAGCAGAAGTATCGCGATATCTAATGGTTAGCGTCGCTTTTCTTGGTATGGGACTTGCGATGAAACAAAGCCGGCATTCAGCCTTCTATATTTTCCAAGATCTATTTCCGACATTGCCTCGTAAAATTATAAGAATATTAGTTGCAATTATCATTATAGCTATTATGGTCTTGTTATTATTGCTCGGTTTTCAATATGCGTTGAAGTACATGAGTAATTTAACAGAAGTGTTGCGCTGGCCGGTGGGCTATTGGTATTTAACCATACCAATCGGTGCATTTCTATTCATTTTTCACTTCTTAACCACAATTAAGGAGTACGTAAATAAGAAAAAGGACGCAGACTTGGAGGCCGAAATACTTGCAGGGGATGAACTTGTAGAGGATTCGGTATTCTATAAAAGTGTTACAGAAGGCGAAATAGAAGAGAGCGATAAGGGGGTGCGGATCTAATGGCAACAGTATTGATCGTGGTATTCTTTATCTCTCTCTTTTTAGGTTTACCTGTATTCCTCACCATGTGCATTGCAGTTATCTTTGCATTTGTAGAAAGCGGGGGTATAGCACTGACAATGCTACCGCAACAGATATTTGCAGGTATTAACTCGTTCCCTGTAATGGCTATACCGCTGTTTATAATGGCATCAGACCTTATGACTGAAGGCAAGCTCACTGATATGTTAATTACATTCTGCAATGATTATTTAGGGAGAATAACAGGTGGTTTGGGTCATGTTAATGTAGCTTTATCAATGATATTTGGAGGTATTAGTGGTTCTGCAGTTGCTGATGCGGCAGGACCCAGTAAGATCGTAATGTTCATGATGAGGGGAGCAGGTTATGACAGATACTATTCTGGAGCTATAACTGCTGCATCATCTGTTATAGGAATTATAATACCACCTAGTATACCGATGGTAATTTATTCGCTCAGTGATGGTAAGACTTCGACGATGGGCTTGTTTGCAGCAGGTTACATACCGGGAATTTTGGTGGGACTTTCATTAATGGTTTTAAATGGATTAATGTCGAAGCGCCACGGATATCGTTATAGCACTGAAAAAATTAGCTGGAAGCAAAAGTTAAGCAGTTTATGGCATGCAATGCCTGGATTGATCATGCCAATAATCATAATAGTTTGTACTGTGGGCGGTGTTACAACACCAACGGAAGCGGGTGCGATTGCGGTAGCATATGCCTTAGTAGTTGGATTTGTAATAACACGCAAGCTAACATTCCGGCGTCTTGCTAAAGTTATGATACAGAGTGCGATTGTAAGCTCATCTGTCATGATGATTGTTGCCATGGGTTATCTGTTTTCATGGGTCTTGACGTATGCGAGGATACCACAGCAAGCAGCAGCATTTGTAGGAACATTGACTGATAACCCAACGATTATGCTGTTCTTGATTTCTATATTAGTAATAGTAACAGGTATGTTTGTAGATACCATACCAGCAATCATGATTCTAGCTCCAATCGTATCTTCGATAGGAGCCAGTTATGGCATCAATCCTTTCCAGACGGGCGTGGTTGTAGTTGTCGGTATTGGCATCGGCATGCTCACACCTCCAGTAGCCCCATTACTTTTTATCACGAGTACTATCGGGCGATTACGTCTTGAAAAATTAATTGTGGCCTCATTACCATTTATGCTCGTAGAGCTAACAGTATTGATTTTGTTGATTCTAATACCACCATTGACAACATGGTTACCGGCAGTTCTCGGATATGGCGGCTTTTAATAAATAAAGATTTAATGAGGAGGGAAGGTGATTTAAACAGAAAAAGCATAGTACGTTAGCCAAACTATTAGACAAGATTATGAATAATTTAGAAATTTTGATAGGAAGGATGTGTATTATGAAAAAGATAGTATCGATAGTCCTTATTCTAACGCTAGTTTTGGGCATGACTATGCTGGCTGGTTGTGGAGGAGGAGCTGAAACAGGTGGAGAATCCGGAAGCAAAGATGCAATTAAACTCATTTATACCCATTACCAACCCGGAACACCAGATCAACCTAAACAAGCAGCCGCACTTGCATTCGAGGCATTTGTTGAAAACGCAACAAATGGTGAAATAGAGGTTGAAATTTATCCAAACAGTGAACTAGGTGACGGACCAGCTGTTTTAGAAGCTATGCAGGCTAACACCATTCAAATGACAGTTGTACATGATGGTCCCGTTTCTGCACTGTATGCTCCAATGGGAGTTTTCAACTTGCCATTCCTATTTGAAAGCCACGCAGAGGCATGGACGATATATGACAGTGATTACACAAAAAAATTAGGAGAATCAATGCTTGAAGCTACAGGGATTCGTCTATTGGCCCTGGCTGATAACGGAGTAAGACATCTGACAAATAGTGTCCGACCAATAAAAAGTATTGATGACGCTAAAGGGCTTACCATTAGAATACAGCCGAGTGCAATTTACAATGCTATAATAAGCGGTATTGGAGCCAACGCAGTAGAGGTGGCATGGAGTGAGCTGCCTGCTGCATTACAGCAGGGTGTTGCCGATGGGCAAGAAAACGGAATAACCAATATCTTAGCTGCAAACCTTTATGAGACTCAAAAGTATATAACCTTAGATGGACATGTATACAGCTATCATGCTTATCTGATTAGTGAGGAATTCTACCAAAGCCTCACAGCTGAACAGCAAGCTATTATTCAGCAAGGTGTTGACTTAGCAAAATGGATACATAGAGGTATGACTTCTTATCAAGATAATACAATAAAACCCGTTTTGACCTCCTATGGTATGGAAGTTACGGAGCTTACCCCAGAAGCTCTTAAGGAATTCCGTGAAGCAACCCAGCCAACCGTAGTTGAATGGATGAAATCAGAGTATGGCGGTACATGGGTAGAAGATCTTTTAGCAGAGGTGGAAGCACTTCGTAACTAATACATAGTTTAAGGGAGATGACAAATGAGCTTAAGCGTGGTGATAATAAACGCAAATTATCCACACTATGAGGTTGAAAAGAGTGTTTTGGCTCCTTTCAACGCTAAGGTCTCCCATGTCGTAACAGCTAATGATTTATCAAAAACTATTGAAGCAGCTCAGTTTGCGGACGCCATCATGACACGCGAAACTGAGCTGCCAGAACAACTAATTGAAAAGCTAGAGAACTGCAAAGTTATAGTTCGATACGGTGTGGGTGTGGATAATATTGATCTTGAGGCAGCGACTCGGAAAAAAATATATGTAGCTAACGTAAAAGACTATGGAACAGAAACGGTAGCTGAACATGCCATTGCTCTTATGTTTGCGGTTGCACGCAGAGTAGTTAGTCGCGATAAAAAGGTCCGTAAGGGAAGTTGGGATATAGGAGCAAATGAACCGGTATATTCATTTGTTGATAAAACAGTGGGTGTAGTAGGTTGTGGAAGAATAGGTAAAGCTTTTTTACGCAAGATATCATCTCTGGGATTTGCAAGAATATTAGTTTACGATCCCTATATTGACTCCTTTGAAGGAGCAGAAATGACGGATTTAAAAACTTTGTTTGAAAGCTCGGATGTCATATCATTACATTTACCTTTAAATGATGATAGCAGACATTTAGTAAATGAAGATTTGATATCTAGAATGAAGAAGAACTCTATTATCATTAACACTTCGCGAGGTGCTTTGATCGATGAGAAAGCTCTTGTAAAAGCACTGGAAGAAAAAAGAATATTTGGAGCTGGATTAGATGTCTTTGAAACAGAACCGCCGCCATTATCCCATCCACTTTTCTCATTTGAAAACGTGGTGGTAAGTGATCATACTGGTTGGTATTCTGTTGAGTCATTAGAACTTCTACAAAGGAAAGCGGCAGAGGAAGTTGCTCGGGTGTTTTCAAATCAGCCACCACTATCATGGGTAAATCGTTGGAAGGAGTAATAAATTGAGCCTTAGTAAAATACTGCAAGCGCTACAGGATAGCATACTCGTACCAGTTTTACGAACAAATTCCACTGAACTAGCGAACGATGCTATAATCTGCCTTAGTGATGCAGGCTTTCGTACAATTGAAATCACAATGACCATACCGGATAGCTATTCTTTAATAGAAGAATGGTCAAAAAAAGATATGCTTATTGGGGCGGGAACGGTATTTGATCTAGATTCTGCGAAGCGGTGCATTGAAGCTGGTGCAAGCTTTATAGTATCTCCGATAAATATAAAAGGTATGCCCGAACTTTGCCATGAGCATGATGTGATATGTATTCTCGGGGCTATGACCCCGAATGAGGTGAAAACAGTATTAGATGCTGGAAGTGATATTGTTAAAGTTTATCCTGCTAGTGCTGTAGGTGGACCATCATACATAAAAGCATTGCTAGATGTATTCCCCGACACACTATTTATGCCCACGGGTGGAATAAAGGCAGAAAACATCAAAGAATATTTGCAGGCTGGTGCAGCATTATTAGGAGCAGGTACCTCTTTGCTGGATTTTGATGCTATAGAACAAATAAATTTAGCTAAAGTGAAGGAAAATTGTAGGAAGTACTTTACAATAATTAATGATTATAAACGAGGAGAGTGAAGATATGTTCAGTAAAGATATTATAGAAAGATACTCTAAACTTGCAACTGCTTCGGTGGCAGATGCTGCAGATAAGGTGGTAGGTAGAACTTGCTATATGAGTCATGAAATCAAACCAAGAATAAATGACAAAAAGGTTGTTGGGCCAGCTATTACAGTTCATGAAGGTCCTACTGACGAGTTCTTACCACCGTCA
>JAAYHT010000191.1 GCA_012735285.1 Clostridiales bacterium
AGAATAACGTCTTGGCATTTTAAACGTTATATCGTTATACCTATGGTTTACAGATTTTATTTCTACAATTATGTTACGCTTACCGTCGTTATATTCACTTCTACCATAGCCTGTCATACTTTTAATCATTATTTGATGCTCCTTATTAAACTTTCCAAAACAATTTGTTATAATTATGGTTCAAGGTATTGTATATAATTATTATACATTGTATTACCAAAATAATCTATGAATAATTATTGAGGAGTTAAAATGAGTTATGATGGTTTTGTAACCGGTGCGATTGTGAAAGAATTACAACAGCTTATAATCGACGGTAAAATAGAAAAAATATATCAGCCTGAAGCAGATGAATTGATACTTCATATCCACAATAAGGGCAAAAAGCATCGTCTATATATTTCAGTAAATAGCGGACATGCCCGCCTTCATTTAATAGATAGAGATGACTATAGAAATCCTAAAAACCCATTGTCTTTTTGTATGCTTGCAAGAAAACACTTTCAAGGTGGCCGTATTATTAGCATAAATCAAATTGAATCTGAAAGAATAGTAGAAATATGTGTTAACCGAATCAATGAATTAGGAGATGTTGTAGATAAAAAGCTAATAATTGAAATAATGGGTAAACACAGCAATATTATTGCTTTGGATGCATCAACAGGTATAATTCTCGATAGTATTAAACGAATTACTATGGAAGTTAACCGCTATCGTCAGCACTTACCTGGATTACCATATGTATCTCCACCTTCACATGGCAAGATTCCTTTTTATTCCTTAACAGAAGAAGATTTGGAATCAATATTAAGTAATGCCAGCTCTTTAAAATCAAAAACCCTATTATCAAACATACATGGCATAAGTCCAGGTATGGCAGAAGAAATCTGTCTTAGGGCCTCACAACGTTTTAATCTTGATGTTGAGTTGCTGACCCATAAAGAATTGTACCCGGTATTGAAAGAAATGGCAGATGCCATATTATCATACAATATCACTCCCGTAGTTTATTTTGCTGATGATAATAGTCCAATAGACTTTCACGTGTTTACTCAATACACTAAAGAAAATTATTATAACAAAAAAATCTTAGATTCTCCTAGAGAAGCAGCAGATTACTACTATCACCATAAAGTATCGTCAAATAAGATCAACCAGAAATCATCGGACTTAATTAAGACAATCGATAACAATTTGAACAAATTATACTTAAAAAAACAGCGGCTTTCAGAAGAAATGTTAAAAGCCAAGGATTACGAAACGTATAGGCTCTATGGCGAATTATTAACTGCGAACCTTCACAAAATTGATAAAAATGATAAATCGGTTAAAGTTTTTAATTACTATGATAACAATAAAGAAATTGAAATAGATTTAGATAGCCGATTATCTCCTTCTAAAAATGCTCAGAAATATTTTAAGAGGTACAACAAGTTAAAAACTGCTTTAAAAGAAAAAGATATACAGCTAAAAGAAACTAACCAAAATATCGAATATCTTGAATCTGTTCTTACATTCGTCAAAAACGCTGATGAAATTGAAGATTTGGATGAAATTCGCCAAGAATTGATCGAAGCCGGATATCTAAGAAATAGAAAGAGCAGTTCACGCCGTGAGGAATCAAAACCCAAGCCCCTTGCTTTCACCAGCAGCGACGGTTTCCGTATTCTAGTAGGCCGGAATAATAAAGAGAATGATCTTTTAACATTTAAAATCGCCGATAAGAACGATATTTGGTTTCACACAAAGGATATTCCAGGCTCCCATGTTATTTTAGTTCTAGAAGGGAAGAAACCCTCAGATACTTCAATTTATGAAGCCGCATCGATTGCTGCATACTACAGCAAGGCTCGTTCTTCGGAAAATGTAGCTGTTGATTATACTTATGTAAAATACGTTAAGAAACCCAGCGGAGCAAAACCTGGAATGGTTATTTTTACCGATAATAGTACGGTTTATGTCAATCCTAATATTAATATATGATGCAGTTATTACATTTAATGTATAATTTATTACATTTAGGAATTTTTGTATTGATTATGCAATGTTTGTTTGTTAAGATGGATACAACTATCTATCACTGCATAGTTAGTTGTAATTGAAAGAGGTAATAATTATGAAAAAGAAGGGAAATCCAATATATTACTCAGTAATCACAGAAGAATTATTATGTTCGCTATGTGGTAAACATGGTGATATAAGATTTAAAGATTTCGCCGCATGCGAAGATTGCCTCGAATACGTTAAAACTTGTTGTTAAGTGCGCCACTCATACTCTTAAATTCTAACTATCGCCGATATTTCATCATAACTATGCAGTGATGAATCGTTTTCTTAAGTTATCTAAGACCTCTTGAAAATGCTGTGGTAATTCGCTATCGAATTCTACATATTCACCTGTTTTCGGATGATTAAAACCCAATGTTTTTGCATGAAGCATTTGGCCTTTAATTCCCATAATATTTTTCTTAGGTCCATACAAATTATCTCCTAACAGTGGATGCTTTATATAGGCCATATGCACACGTATTAGGTGAGTTCTACCGGTTTCTAATCTTGCTTCTATATAAGTAAACTTCTTAAATCGCTCCAATACACGAAAATGTGTGACAGCTTCTTTGCTATTGGGTTGAGTCACAGCCATCCTTAATCTGTTTGAAGGATCCCTACCTATAGGTTGATCAATGGTGCCTGAATCTTCAATAATATTGTCATGTACAATGGCTCTATAAGATCTCATTACAGTATGAGCGGCCAGCTGTTTTGCTAAAGATCTGTGCGAGTCATCATTTTTAGCTACTACTAATAATCCGCTTGTATCCTTATCTATTCGGTGTACAATACCCCTGCGAATTTCTCCGTTTATAGTTGAAAGTGAATCACCCCTATGAAATAGAAGGGCATTTACTAATGTTCCTGAGGTGTTGCCTGCGGCAGGATGTACAACCATTCCTTTAGGTTTGTTAATTATTAAAATATCCTCATCTTCATAGACTATATCAATTGGAATATTTTCAGCTACTAGGGCTAAGGGTTCAGATTGTTCTATAGTTAGTTCAACAATATCTCCTTCTTTAAGCTTATGCTTTTTAGATTTTATTATTTGACCATTGACTGTTACTCCTACTTCTTCAATAAGCTTTTGAATACTATTTCTCGAAGCATCTTCTATAAGCTTTGCTAGTACGCTGTCAATTCGAGAATTAGAATCTTCACTCTGTATTTGAAAGATATAGGATTTGCTATCATACATGATTATCACTCTTTTTGATCCTTGGTTCAAAATATAGGACATATAGTATTAAGAAACCACATCCGACGCATACTGAAACATCTGCAACATTGAAAACAGGCCAAATACGGAAATCCAAAAAATCAACTACATACCCAAGCGTTATACGGCTGATTAAATTACCTATTCCTCCCCCGGCCACTAAAGATAGAGCTAGCAACAAGGACCAATGCTGAATCTTTCTTTTTGAGAAAATGTATATTAAGACAATAATTATCGCAATTAAAGACACCATAACTATTAATGTTTGTTTGCCTTCAAAAATATTAAAAGCAGCCCCATAATTCCGAACGTATGTTATGTGAAAGATATTTTCGATAATCGGGACTGATTGGTTTATATCCATATTAGATTTAATAATATATTTGGTAAATAGATCTAAGGCAATTAAAAGTACAATTATTAAGAAATATAACATCTATAAATTATCCCCAGTTCTAATATTTACTAGTGTCTTTTTACCATAATCACTATCTTTTTCTATAATCTGAGTATCCTCTTTTGCTTCTAAAATACTTTTTAAATCTTCCAAATCCTTATCGAAAAACAAATCGGAACTTAGCGAATCAATTTTTTCAAGTTCTGTTTCTAATAAAGTCTTATATCTTGTTTTAAACACATGTAAGCGATTGCGAATAACTGCAGCCTCTTCATTTAGTCGCTCAACTGATTCGCGAGCTTCCCTTGTTATCCGTTCTGCATCTAATTCAGCATTTTTTAATAAGATCTCAGCTCGCTTTTCTGCACTTGCTGATATGTCTCCCATTAATGCCTTAGCAGCTTCTAAAGTCTCTAGAACCATATTCTCGGTTTTTTTATACCGTTCAAGTTCATTTGTAAGACTTTTAACCTGTTCTTTTAGCACCTGATTTTCTTCAATTAACTTTTCAAGGTCTATAGTTATCAAATCAAGAAAACCGTCGACATCTTCTTCTTTGTAACCTCTTATGCTCTTCTCAAATTCTTTATTCTGAATATCCAGGGGAGTAATCATTCCAAACCTCCTTAGAGTTATAGTAAAATTATTATTCTAAGAATATCTATAATAATTGAATTTAAAATCCATAGGATTATTAAAGCAAGCAAGGGTGAAAAGTCGATGGTTCCGCCGAAGCCGAATCGCTGAGTAATTCTCCGACAGGGTGCGAGCATGGGCTCGGTTACTCTAATAATGCCTATGTATAAAGGATATAGTCTGTCTCCCGGTCTTATAAACCAACTCAATATTGCCCTAGCCAGTATCAGATAAGTTAATACCCGAAAAAATAGATTAACAGCATAAATTAAAACCATTAATTACCTCCAAGGGTTTTTTGCACCATCGTTGTAATCATTATGATCTATGTGCGCTGTAACGTCGACATTTTCAGGTGCAAAAATAAATATATTATTTGCAACTTTTTGGACATTGCCATTCAGAGCATAGGTGGCTCCGCTTAGAAAATCAAAGATTTTTCGTGCTATGTCGGTTTCAATTTTTTCTAAATTAATTATTACTGGCTTCTTTGCCTTTAAACTGTCAACTAATGTAGGGCATTCATCAAATGATATTGGTTCAATTACAATCATTTTAAACTGATTGGTTGCAATTTTGTTTGTCATTGGTAAAACCCTAGGTTCTTTGTTCTGTTTCATTTCCTTATCCCCATATCTGGGAGAGTTAAATGAACTCCTCACTTCAACAGATTTCTTTTCTAGGTCAAAAATTTCTTCTTCTTCATCTTCGAGTTCATCTTCATCTATCTCTTCGATGCCAACTAAAGTCTTAAGTTTGTTAAAAAATCCATCTCCCATACTTATGTTCTCCTTATTCTTTAGATTTAATAATTGCGTTCGCCGAAAATGGCTGTCCCAATTCGAATCAGATTTGATCCTTCTTCGATAGCCACTTCATAATCGTTAGTCATACCCATAGAAAGATATTTAAAATCTAGTCTTTCATGTTTGATTGTCGCCAATGAATCAAATAGAGATTTTAGCTGTCTAAAATACTTTCTCACATTTTCAGGGTTTTCCTCAAATGGTGCTATAGTCATCAAGCCTCTAACCCTTATATGCTCAAAATTATTAAGGATTTCTTTAATTAATGGTTCAGTCTCTTCCACTTTTATGCCATATTTACTATCTTCCTCTGCAACATTGACTTGGATTAATATATCCATTGTTAAGCCTTTATTGGCAGCTCTTTTGTTTATTTCTTTAGCCAGTTTTAAAGAATCTACAGAGTGAATTAAGCTCACTTTGTCGATAATATATTTTACCTTATTTGTCTGTAGATGTCCAATCATATGCCAGCGAACTGGCTTTACATATTCATATTTTTCTAAAATTTCTTGAACTTTATTTTCCCCTATATCAGTAATCCCACAATCTATTGCTCTATTTATTTCTTCAGCTGTTCTAGTCTTAGTAACTGCAACCAATAACACGTTATCAGGTTTTTTCTCATTTATTTTTGCTATATTTTCTCGAATATTGTCCATAAATTATTCCCTTTCTGGATTTGTTAGTATTTCATCATATACATCAACTGTTTTTACCCTAACATTTTTATCTCCATCCTGTTCATAATAATATGAACTTTCTACGAGTGAGTACTCCCCATCGCTAGTAATAACGGATACCGGTGTAAATATAAATTCCCCGCTAATATCTTTTACATACACACCGGGCTTACCATCCTTTGCCGTAATGCTCCTGTTAGGGACAAGCAGACCCTCATAATCTGCTGTGATAATCTCAGCGTCAATTTTCCTTAGCTTACATAAATCTTGATAATAACATTTAAACTCTGCTATAACTAACCAGCTTCCGTTATCATCTATTATGTCAAAAGTACGGCCTTTTACTTGGCCTAGAGGAAGGTTTAAATATATAGTATCTCCTTAGGTATATTTTAAAAGCTCATTAGATTCTACCCAAAATACTACATACCATACAGTATTATCTACAGCCTTGTATAATGGTTCCCCTGCAATAGCCGACTCTCTTTTAATATTATTTACTGTTATTTGAAGTTCTTCAATTTGCTTTCTATTTAAAGATGCCATTGTTTCAGGTGTGAATACTTCCTCACAACCGTCCACATAATAGCTAACTAACCTGTTTTCATTAGCCACATAGCTAATACCAGAAGGAAGAATATCAATTATTTTACTTCCTTTCCTTACAAGCTCCCCTTCTTCATAGTAATACTGTATAGTTCCTGAATCAGCAGCTGTATAAACTATTTCATCACGCACAAAATAGCAAGTCACATTATCAACAATTTGAATATTGCCATACTTGACTATGGTGGTTCTTGTGAAAGCATCCGTTACCATCGGCAATAAATATATTATTGAAAAAAGGACTAGTACAGCTAGTATAAACAGGTATATCAGTATTCTTTTTATCCGACCCTTTGTCTTTTTTTTCATAACATCATTATATACATCTCCATCTCCTACATCAAGACTTGTTCTCCTCCAAAAGCTGACTAAAAAAACTGCTGTCATACTAAATCGATAGACAGCAGTAAAAAATATGTAAAACTTTGACCCTGATACTTATACTTTCTTGTAATGGACATGTAGTAGTTCATGTGCCCTATCTTTCAGCAGGCCCTCATACAGGGGCGGTATAAAGGGATTTTCGTCGGAATGCCTGAGATTTGTCTGTTTATCTGATGCATAAAGGCTCTCTGTTCTTCTTCTCTTTTTATCTGCCAAGCCAAAGGGCTGACCAGCTCCCCCTACACAACCTCCAGGACAGGCCATAACTTCGACAAAATGGTATTCTGCTTCACCTGAATTCATTATTTGAATTAATCTTTCAGCATTACCAAGACCATTTACCACAGCTATCCTTATAGCATCTCCTTCTTCGTTGATAGGAAATTCAAATTCCTTAATACCCTCCATACCCCTGACTCCGCTAAACTTAATATTGTCAATACTGGTATAAGTCTTATCCTGAATAAATTTACGGATAACTGCCTCGGTAACCCCTCCAGTTGTGCCGAAAATCAAGCCACCGCCGCTAAACATGCCGAAAGGTAAATCATGGGCTTCAGGTTCAAGTTCCTTAAAGACGATGCCAGCCTCCGTAATCATATCAGCTAAGCCTTCTGTAGAAATAACCGCATCCACATCATAGTATCCGTCGGTGATAAATTCTTCTCGCCGTGCCTCCATTTTTTTTGCTGTGCAAGGCATGATGGATACAACGAAGGTTTCACGGTCATCATCTTGATACTTATCTTTCATATAGGACTTGACCAAGGATCCAAACATCTGTTGAGGAGATTTACAGGTCGACACCTGGGGCATCAGTTCCGGATGCTTATTTTCCACATACCTTACCCAGGCCGGGCAGCATGATGTAAATAAGGGGAGTTTTTCTCCTCTTTCCAACTTACTTAAAAATTCATTTGTCTCTTCAATAACAGTAAGGTCCGCAGTAAAAGAGGTGTCATAGACTTCATCAAAGCCAAGTTTGCGGAGGGCGGCAATTATCAATGGCATAACATTCTCACTGTTTTGAAAACCAAATAATTCGCCAAGGCCCACACGTACTGCCGGGGCAACCTGGGCTACAACCCGCTTTTTCTTATCATAAATAGCATCCCAGACTGCAGGCACATCATTTTTAATAGTGATTGCCCCTGTTGGACAAACAGCAGCGCACTGGCCACAGCTTACACATTCCGTCTCACTTATTGGCATGTTAAAGGCCGGACATACCATCATATCATAACCCCTAAAGGCAAAATCTATAGCCCCTACATTCTGGGTCTCGCTGCACATTCGTACACAGTCACCGCAGAGTATGCATTTGTTAGGATTTCTGCTTATAGCCATACTTGAATCATCAATGGGGTATTCATCTTTAAATGCTTTTTCTGTTTTATCAAAACGCACCTCATCGATACCAAACCTTTTTGCTATAGTCTGGAGTTTGCAGTTTCCACTCTTAGAGCAGGTCGTGCATTCTCTGCAGTGGGAAGCCAAGAGCATCCGCAGAATGGTCTTACGGTGTTTATTTAGCTTAGGAGTGTTTGTTCTAACCTCCATTTTATGTACCGGTGGTGTTGAGCAGGATGCAATAACAT
>JAAYHT010000192.1 GCA_012735285.1 Clostridiales bacterium
ATAGTGAGTCTTTATGAGCAATGGAAAGATTTAATTGAAAATCAAACCGAAAAAACCTTCCACAAATTTTGGGAAGAATATAGTTCAACAGAAAAGAAAATTTACTCAAATATTTTGGAAAATAAGAAGACCACCCTCTCAGGTACAGTTAAAGATTTATATTCAGAATATGAAGCTGACCCAGTATTGTTTATGGGATTTCTCGACGGTATAAACTCTAGTTTAAAAAATGAATTAAAGTTGGAAGATCTTACCGAGGAGTCAAATATAGAATTAGAAATTGATTTTGAAAAACTGTACTTCAATATGCTAAAAGCAGAAGCTGACTACCTATATTCTTTAGAACAGTGGAATGACATTTTAGATGAAGCAAGGCGAAATCAAATAATAAAAGAGTTTAAGCAATCCAAAACTGTAAGAAAAGAAAAATCCCCCGGGAGAAACGATCCCTGCCCCTGTGGCAGCGGGAAGAAATATAAGAAGTGCTGCGGCGCAAACTGATGATAATTATAATATCAAGAAACTTACAAAGGGTTGCTATATGGCAACCCTTCAAGCATTAATTATTAAATGTATCGGAGAAGGTAAAGATGATTAAGGATATTAAAACAGTTGCAATAGTTGGCTTAGGTGCTTTAGGTATTCTGTTCGGGCATCATTTGTCAAAGAAGATGCCTTTTGAAGATTTAAGAATTATTGCTAATCAGGATAGAATAGATAGATATAAAAAAGATAAGGTTTATTCTAACGGAGAAGAATGTAATTTTAATTATGTAACACCAAATGAAGATTTGGGTCCTGCAGATCTGGTCCTTTTTACAGTTAAGTTTAACGATCTTGACAGTGCTATAGAAGATGTGAGAAACCATATTGGCGATGATACAATCATTCTTTCATGTCTGAATGGAATTGTGAGCGAAGAAATTATAAGCAAAACCTATGGATGGGATAAAATATTGTATTGCATTGCCCAAGGTATGGACGGGATCAGAAAAGGAAATGTACTCGAATACACAAACATGGGTATGCTCTGCTTTGGAGACCGGGAACCCGGCATTATATCTGATAAAGTAAAGGCGGTAGAAAACTTTTTCATTAAAACCGATTTTCCCCATGAAGTTGCTACTGATATGCAGCACAGGCTATGGGGGAAATTTATGCTAAATGTCGGAGTAAACCAAACCGTAGCTATATTTAGAGGTAATTATGGAACAATTCAAAAAGATGGAGAAGAAAGAAACATTATGATTTCCGCCATGAGGGAAGTTATTACATTAGCCAACAAAGAAGAAGTTAATTTAACCGAAAAGGACTTGGATTATTGGTTAGATGTACTTTCTAAGTTAGATCCAAGAGGAAAGCCTTCGATGGCACAGGATATTGATAATAAGCGTTTCAGTGAAGTGGATCTGTTTGCAGGTACTGTAATTGAAATGGGTAAGAAACATGGAATTGCAACACCAGTAAACCAAATGCTATATGATCGTATAAAATATATTGAAAGCACCTTCTGAAATAGTTTGGAGAGATATTATTATGAAAAAAGAAAGCATACAAGGTAAAAATGGTTACAACATACCCTGCATAAACAATTTTAATAAGGATAATAAAAAAGTTGTAATTATCAGCCATGGTTTAGGCAGCAGTAAGGAAAGCCCAACTGCTAGGGCTATTTCCTCTGCCCTCACTGACCTTGGTATAGGAACAATACGTTTTGATTTTCCTGCTCATGGGGAAAGTCCTGTCGACGGTGAATATTTTAGAATTGAAAACTGTCTTGATGATCTTGTTACAGTAGAATCATATGTTCATGCGCAGGTTCCAGATGCTGAAATATCATATTTTTCATCAAGCTTCGGTGCATATATTAACCTTATATATCTGTCGACCCGTCACCACTTAGGCGCAAAATCCTTTCTAAGGTGCGCTGCTGTTGACTTGCCCGGTATTTTTAGAAAAGAAACTACGCCGAAAATTGAAGAGCAATTAAATACTCAAGGTTATACAATCATCGATAAAAATTACCACCGTCCCTTGAGAATTACAAAACAGTTCTGCGAAGACCTAGAAAACTATGATCTGTTTAAAATGTATAAACCTAGCAATACTGAACTATTGATGATTCATGGAGACAAAGATGAAACCGCTTCAATTCTTGATGCTCGCCAGTTCTCTAAACAGTTCGGTGTAAAGCTAATTGAAGTTAAAGGTGCAGATCATCAATTTAAAACACCAGGAGCAATGAAACAAGTAATAGAGACTGCTAAACAATTTTTTTATAATGAAAATGGGGTCTTTTAAAAACCCCATTTTGTGTTACGATCCAATTAAAAAATCTAGTATATCCATTAATTTATCAGGATCAGCTCTATAGATCTCAGTGTATCCACATTTTGTACATGAGACTGTAGAAAAGCGTTTGTTTTGAACATCAAATATTTTTGCAAAGTTGCCACCAGTAGCTTGAAAACGATCCGTTTCGTAGCTATCGTTGCCACATTTCACACATTTCCAATTACTCATTTCGTCCCCCTTTTTATTAATCGTGACTTAAAATTCCATCACTACTTATAGGTATAACC
>JAAYHT010000193.1 GCA_012735285.1 Clostridiales bacterium
ACTCATGTAAAAATCGCCCAAACACAATATAATCACTTAAAATTTGATTCGATTATTCTTGTTATTTTAATTATAGGGGGCTGGGTTGTCGGTATTTCCGATGTGGGACCATCTTTTAAAGACAAGATAAAATTAGGCCTTGATTTTAAAGGCGGTGTTTATGTTGTCATGGAAGCCCAAACCGATGCAACTGGAGCAGAACTGGCCAATATAATGCAGCATACCCAGATGGTAATTGAAAAAAGAGTTAACCAAATGGGCCTATCAGAGCCTGTTGTTACTATAGAGGGAGAGAATAAAATTAGGATAGAGCTTCCCGGTGTAGACAACACCGATGAAGCTATTAAAACTATTGGTAAGACTGCACAACTGCAGTTTGTTCTGGGAGACGGGACTGTAGTTGTAGACGGTAGTCATGTTAAAAATGCTGGTGTTGGTAAAGATGAAAGAGGATTTAATGCCGTCAATTTAGAATTTGATAGTGAAGGAGCACTAGCCTTCGAGGAAGCAACTAAAAAAGCATTTTATGGACAAGTTGTTAATAGTGATACCGGTTTAATTGACAGGGCAATTTATATTATCTTAGATGATGAGATTATTTCATCTCCCCTTGTCAATTCTATTATTAAAGGTGGAAAAGCACAGATTACAGGTAATTTTAGCGATAAAGATGTTACAGAACTTGCGCTTTTAATCGGGGGAGGCGCATTGCCGGTTGGATTAAAAGAGGTTCAAACATCCCTTGTGGGTCCAAGCTTAGGAATTGACTCTTTAAATAAAAGCTTAATAGCGGGTGTAATAGGGGTATCATTAATATTTGTATTAATGATATTAGCATATAGATTAATGGGATTAGTTGCTAACATTGCACTATTGCTTTATATAATGTTAGTTTTTGTTATTTTAGCATTGTTTTCAGCTGTAATCAATCTGCCCAGTGTAGCCGGATTGATTCTTTCCGTTGGAATGGCTGTTGATTCCAATGTAATTATTTTCGCAAGAATTAAAGAAGAGTATTTACAAGATAAGAGTCTACGTGTGTCTGTCGACTCAGGATTTAAACGTGCATTGAGCACTATAATTGATTCTCAGCTGACTACCCTAATTGCTGGAGTAGTACTATATCAATTTGGTACTGGGCCTGTCAAAGGATTTGCAATGACCCTTATGATTGGTATAGTTGTAAGTGTATTAACAGCAGTAGTTATTACACAATTCCTTATAAAAACCATTGCAGAAGGTAAAAGCAAGAGCTTGCCTAAACTTTTTGGTGTTAAAAGGGAGTTAAAGACAGACAAAAAGGAATTCAATTTTATTAAATATAGAAAATATTTTTATATAATTTCAATTGCAATTATTGTTATAGGTATAGGAAGCGGACTTATTCGTGGCTTCAATTACGGTATAGATTTTACAGGTGGTACGATGCTTCATATTGACATGGAGCAGACCGTATCAGTAGAAGAAATAACTGATATACTGGAAAATAATGATATTGAGGCTACGATTGTCCATGCAGGAGAAGGTAATCGCGAGATAATTATTAAAACGACTCAGGCGTTAGGAAACGATGAGCGCCAAAGCCTTTTATCGGATATATTTAAAGAGTACGATCTTAGCGATGAAAATGTTTTAAATGTAGAACAGTTTAGCGCCACAGTAGGGGATTTATTAAAACAAAACGCACTTAAAGCAGTTATAATTGCAACAATATGTATGCTGATTTATATCATAATACGTTTTGAGTGGAAGTTTGGCATAGCAGCTATAATAGCATTAATTCATGATGTACTAATAATGATAGCTTTTTATGGATTATTCCAATTTCAGATTAACAATCCATTTATTGCGGGTATATTAATTGTAGTCGGTTATTCGATTAATGATACGATTGTAATTTTTGACCGAGTAAGAGAAAACTCTAAGTATATAAAGAGAAATCGAATGGAAGAGTTGCTTGATAAGAGCATTAATCAAACGCTTGGACGTTCGATAATGACTTCATTAACAACTATAATTGCGATAATACCGCTATTTGTATTAGGAGGGGAAATAATTAGAAACTTTACTCTACCATTGATTGTAGGTATATTAGCAGGAGCTTTTTCTTCCATTACTATTGCTAGCCCTGTCTATTTTCAATTAGACAAGTTAGTTTATAAACCTAAATACAAAGGTAAGTAAATGAGGCATGTAAATGATAAACAGTGAAAGATTTGAAAAATTTAAAAATGATTTACTAGCCATAAATTCGAATTATGATATCGATAAGCTCAAAAAAGCTTATATTAAAGCTGAGCAAATTCACCAAGGGCAGAAGCGTAAATCCGGCGAAGATTATATTGTTCATCCTATTGAGGTAACCAAGATACTTGCTGATCTTGGCATGGATGAAAACACTTTGATCGCCGGGTTGCTTCATGATGCAATTGAAGATACTTCATATACATACGAAGAAATAAAGAAGGATTTCGGCGAAGAGGTGGCTTTGTTAGTTGATGGTGTAACCAAACTTGGCTCATTAGTATATGAAAGCAAGGAAGAGAGGCAGGCAGAAAACCTAAGAAAAATGTTCCTTGCTATGTCTAAAGATATCCGAGTTTTAATTATTAAATTAGCAGATAGACTTCACAATCTGAGAACTATTAACTATATGGACGAAAATCAAATAAGGGAGAAATGCAAAGAAACATTAGAGATTTACGCACCTCTAGCAAGCCGTTTGGGAATATATACTATAAAATTTGAACTTGAAGATATAGCACTAAAAGAGTTAGAGCCCAAAGCCTATTACGACCTAGTAGAAAATGTCAACATGAAAAAAGAGCAGAGGGAAGAACACATAAATAAAGTAATTGAAGTTATAAAAGAAAATTTGGATAGTCTGAATATCAGTTACGAAATAACAGGTAGAAATAAACATTTCTACAGCATATATAGAAAGATGAAATATCAGAATCGTCACCTAGACGAGATATTTGATCTTACTGCAATCAGAATAATAGTAGATACAGTAAAGGATTGCTATGCTGTATTGGGAATGATTCATACGAAATGGAAGCCTATACCCGGGCGATTTAAAGACTATATTGCAATGCCAAAGCCAAACCGCTACCAATCTCTACATACTACTGTAATTGGTGATGATGGAAAACCTTTTGAAATACAGATACGTACTGTAGATATGCATAAGGTTGCTGAATACGGTATTGCAGCCCACTGGAAGTACAAAGAAGGTATTACCAGCACTAACGAAGAAGATAAGCTTTCCTGGCTCAGACAAACCTTAGAGTGGCAAAAAGAGCTCAGCGATTCTAAAGAATTTGTTGAAACTCTTAAGGTTGACCTGTTTTCAAACCAGGTTTTCGTTTTTACACCTAAAGGAGATGTAATAGAACTTCCAGCAGGTTCTACCCCTTTAGACTTTGCTTTTAAGATTCACTCAGCTATTGGTGCTAAATGTGTTGGGGCTAAGGTTAACGGAAAGATGGTACCATTAGACTATACTTTAAATAATGGTGAAATTGTTGAAATTATCACCTCAGCCAACAGTAAGGGCCCTAGCATAGACTGGCTTAGGATTGTAAAGAGTAATGCAGCGAGAAATAAAATAAGGCAGTATTTAAAAAAGGAATATAAGAGTGAGAATATTACTAAAGGCAAAGAGATGCTTGAAAAGTATGTAAGGAGAAAGGGCTATGAGCCTAACCAGATTTTAAGAACCCAATGGATTAATAAGGCAGCTAAAAGTCTAAACTTAGGTTCTGCCGATGATTTATACACATCTATTAGCTTTGGCGGAGTTCTTTTATCTAAAGTAGTTGTGATGCTGTTTGGTTTCTACCATGAAGATAAACAGCTTGAACTCAGGCGTAAAGAAAAGGAAGCCAAAAAGCTTGAAGGTAAGAAGAGGGATAGAAAGGAAGTCCATACTGGCGTTACTGTAGAAGGAATGGATGATCTGCTGATAAGATTTGCAAAATGTTGCAATCCAGTTCCTGGAGATGATATTATAGGATTTATCACAAAAGGTAGAGGAATATCTGTCCATCGTACCGATTGTATAAACATTCTATCAGCAACTGAGTTAGAAAAAGAAAGATTTATCAAGGTCGAATGGGATAAACAGAAGAAGAATGTGTCCTATGATGCAGATATACATATACTTGCTGAAGATAGGAAAGGTTTATTCTCAGATATATCAAGGGTTTGCGAAGATTTAGATGCCCATATAGCAGGAGTAAATGCTAAGAGCAACAAAGAAAACATTGCTAATATTACGATGACCCTTTCATTATTAAATACAGGCCAGCTTGAAAGGGTAATAAGAAAATTGCGCACAGTAGAGGGTGTGGCAGATGTATACAGATCAAGTAGTTAAGGAGTTAGTATGAGAGCAGTAGTACAAAGAGTAACAGAATCCAGTGTTAGTGTCGATGGTAAGATAGTAGGATCTATCGGAAAAGGACTTTTAGTACTGTTAGGAATAGAAGACTTAGATGATGTCAAAGATGCTGAATATATGGCAGAAAAAATTGTAGGGCTAAGAATATTTGAAGATAGGGAAGGAAAGATGAATCTCTCCTTAAAGGATGTAGAAGGAGAGATTTTAGTGATTTCACAATTTACCCTATATGGAGATTGTAGAAAGGGTAAAAGACCAAGTTTTACAAAGGCAGCAAGGCCAGAAAAAGCAATTGAATTATACAAAGAATTTGTTAATCAATGCAAATTAAAGGGTATCCACGTTGAAGAAGGTGTCTTCCAAGCAGAAATGCTGGTTGACATTAAAAACGATGGCCCCGTAACAATATTAATAGATAGTAAGAAAACATTTTAATAAGGAGTGGAAAAATGCAAATAAAACAATTTATAACCGGACCGCTGCAGGTAAACTGTTATCTAGTAATCGATGATAATACGAATAAAGCTTTCATAGTGGACCCGGGTGGTAAGGACAAAAAACTTCTTAACTATATTGAGGAAAATAAGATTGATGTAGAATATATTATCCTTACCCATGGACACGGTGACCATATTTGTGGTATTGAATTTTTTAAAGAAGCTTTACCTGATGCAAAAATTGTCGCTAATGAAGATGAAAGAGAATTATTAAATAATCCTAGACAAAATCATTCTATTTTGACATGTGGTAAAGCGATTTCAGTAGATGTGGATAAATATGTATCAGATGGGGATAGATTAAAAGTTGGAGATTTAGAACTTGCTTGTATCTCAACTCCAGGTCATACACCGGGAGGCATGTGTATCTATGTTGATGGTGCGCTTTTTAGTGGAGATACATTATTTGCTCAGTCTATAGGGAGAACAGACTTTCCTTATTCCTCTTTTGACTCATTAAAAGAATCAATACAAGGAAAATTATATACACTTCCCGAGGATACCAAGGTATATCCCGGCCATATGGGTTCTACCACAATAGGTTTCGAAAAGGAGTATAATCCATTTGTATAAATTCTATTTCAATAGAGTGAAAAATAAATATGAGTTAAATGAACTGGTAAGAATGTTTTTGCCAGCATCGGAATATGAGCTGGTTGATGAAGAAATCTATTCAGCAGATCCAGATATAAAACTGATAAATATACCGGATGAAATAGAGGATAAGAATGAAGCTAAACGGTATCTCTTTAATGTTCTAAAACATTATACGGGGTTTAAACCTGACTGGGGGATCTTAACAGGCGTAAGGCCTGTTAAGCTTGCAGGAGAGATTATAAAAGAGACTAACTCGATTCAAAGAACTAAAGAGATTTTAATGAATGACTATTATACTACTGAGGCAAAAGCAGACCTGATTTTAAAAACATGGGGAAATCAACAAAAAGTAATCGCCGATTTAGATAAAAGAGCTATTGCAATTTATATAGGCATTCCTTTCTGTCCCACCAGGTGTATATATTGCTCTTTCCCTTCAAATCAGGCTGATGAAGAAGCAATAAAAGACTATTTGAAGGCTCTTTATAAGGAAATTGAATATGTCAGCAGGGAGGTTGAAAAAAAGGGCTGGTATGCTGAATCTGTATATATAGGAGGAGGAACTCCCACAATACTTTCCGATTCCGATATAAATGAACTATTAATTAAATTAGTCAGTTTACTTGATACAAGCAAACTAAAAGAATTCACAGTCGAAGCAGGAAGGCCTGATACTATAACGTATAACAAATTAAAGATTATTAAAGATTTTGGCGTTGGTCGTATATGTATCAACCCTCAATCTATGAAAGAAAGTACTCTTAATCGAATCGGGAGAAATCATAAGCCTGCTGATATAGTACAGGCCTTTGAAATAGCGCAAAAAGTTGGTTTTGATGTTATAAACGCGGATTTAATAGCAGGATTACCGGGCGAAAAACCGAAAGATTTTATAGACAGTTTGACAGAAATAATTAGATTAAGACCTGGGAATATTACTGTTCATACTTTAGCGGTGAAACGCGCTTCAAGGTTAAAAGAAGAGGATGAGGAATATAGCTACAATAAGGGGAATACTGTAAGGGCTATGCTTGATGAGGGAAGCAGCCTTTTAGAGGATTCAGGCTATAGGCCCTACTACCTATACAGACAAAAACAGATGGCGGGCAACTTTGAAAACGTAGGATATTCATTGCCCGGAAAAGAATGTATATTTAATATTAGAACAATAGAAGATAATCAAACAATTATTGCTTTAGGAGCAGGTGGCATTAGCAAGATCTGGTTTCCTGAAGAGAACCGTATAGAGCGGATTCCAAATGTATCGAATTATAAAATATATATAGATCGAATTGATGAGATGATTAAGAGAAAAAGAGACGGCATGTTTGCAATTGAGGAGGATGTATAGTGGCAAAAGTATTTAAGAGAACTAATATGTGTGGAGAGTTGAATATATCTCACATAGGCAATACAGTTGTATTAAATGGTTGGATACAGAGAAAGAGAAACCTAGGAGGGTTGATATTCTGCGATTTGCGAGATAAAACCGGAATTGTTCAGATAGTATTTAACCAGGATGTTCCACAAAAACTGTTCGAAATGGCCGACAGATTAAAGAGCGAGTATGTTGTCGGCATCAAAGGCCAGGTAAAAGAAAGGGAATCAAAGAACCAACAGCTTGCTACTGGGGAAATAGAGATATTTGTTGAAGATTTAGTAATTTATTCTGAATCAGAAACACCTCCAATCTATATAAAAGATGATGACGATGTGTCTGAGAATTTAAGGTTGAAGTATAGATACCTAGACCTTAGGAAAAATAGAATGCAGAAAAATCTAATATTCCGCCACAATATGATGAAAATCACACGTGAATTCTTTGATAAAGAGGGATTTACAGAGATAGAAACTCCTATGCTAATTAAACCTACTCCTGAAGGCGCAAGGGACTATCTTGTACCAAGCAGGGTAAATCAAGGAAAGTTTTATGCTCTTCCTCAATCGCCTCAGATGTTTAAACAGATATTGATGGTTTCTGGGGTTGATAGGTATTTTCAGATTGTAAAATGTTTTAGAGACGAAGATTTACGTGCCGACAGACAACCAGAATTCACTCTAATTGATTTAGAAATGTCATTTGTTGATATAGATGATGTATTGGAAATACAAGAAAGATATTTAAAGCATCTCTTTAAAGAGCTGATGAATATTGATATCGAGCTGCCATTGCCTAGGTTGAGCTATGATGAGGCAATGGAACGCTACGGAACGGACAAACCTGACACCAGATTCGGATTTGAATTACAGTCCATTAACGAAATTGTTAAGGATTGTGGTTTTAAAGTCTTTACGGGTGCAATTGAATCAGGTGGGGATGTACGTGGAATTAATATAAACGGCTATAATGATCGCTTCAGCCGAAAAGATTTAGACAGGCTGCAAGAAGAGATAAAGGTATATGGAGCAAAAGGCTTAGCATGGATGAGAGTAGAAGAAAATGAAATCAAATCATCCTTTAGTAAAATTATAGATGAAGAGACTTTAAACAAAATTGCTAAGGCCTTTAATGCTAAAGCAAATGATTTAATTTTAATAGTTGCGGGTCCTAAAAAGATTGTTTTCGATAGTCTCGGCTTCTTAAGACGCGAGATAGCACAGAGATTAGGTCTTATAGATAATACTAAGTACAATTTTTTATGGGTTTTAGATTTTCCGCTTTTTGAGTATGATGAAGAAGAGGGCAAGTACAATTCGATGCATCATCCCTTCACATCTCCAAAGGATGAAGACATTGATTTACTTGATACTGATCCTTTAATGGTCAGGGCTAAGGCTTATGATATTGTTTTAAACGGGGTAGAACTTGGTGGAGGAAGTATAAGAATTCATGATAAAGACCTACAGAAAAAAATATTCAGTATTCTAGGACTGTCTGATGAGGAGATAGAAAGTAAATTTGGATTCTTGTTAGAAGCTTTTAAATATGGCACTCCACCACATGGAGGACTAGCTTATGGTTTAGACAGAATGGCAATGATTCTATGCAATGAAAAGAGCATAAGGGAAGTTATTGCATTTCCTAAAAACCAGGCAGCAATGTGCATGATGAGCGGGGCACCGTCGGAGGCCTCAGAGGAACTGTTGGAGGAATTGAAAATCACTACAATTAAAGGATAAGATATGAAAAAGATTGGTATAATAGGCGGTACTTTTGACCCTATTCACTACGGCCATTTATTATTGGCGGAGCAAGCCAGAGATATTTTGGATTTGCAACAGGTAGTTTTTATACCTGCTAGAACTTCGCCCTTTAAAAAGGATATGGAAGCGGCTGCCGGAGAAGATAGATATCAGATGGTTTTGGCTGCAACAGCAGGTAATAATAAGTTTAGAGTTTCAAAAATTGAGCTTGAAGGTCCTGAAATTTCATATACTTACTATACGCTTTTGGCTTGCGAAAAAGAATTAGGTGATGATTCAGAGCTTTATTTTATTTGCGGAACAGACTCATTTTTATCTATTGAAAAATGGATTGAGGCTGATAAAATTTTAAAAAAATTTCCTTTAATAGTAGGCTCAAGACCTGGATACAAGCAGGCGGAAGTCGATAATTTAATTAAACACTTAACTAAGTGTTATGGTACAAGGGTATATAAAATTGATATGCCTAAAGTAGACATATCCTCAACAGATATAAAAAATCGTATCCGTGAAGGTAGGAGTATAAAATATTTAGTTCCTGAAACTGTTGAGAAGTATATCTACGAAAACAGATTATATCAATGACTTGTTTGTACTAAATATTGATGATATAATACTATGATTATGGCGGATACAGTAAAAGATTTACTCATTGAATATATTGAACGGGAACTATCTGAAAGTCGAAAACAACATACTTATGGAGTAGTATCCGAGGCTAAAGCATTAGCTAAGCATTATGGGGCTGATTGCAAAAAAGCTGAGCTTGCTGCATTGAGCCATGATATAGTACGGGATAAACCTCAAGAAGTACTAGATGATTACGTGAAGAAATTCAATCTTGATACTTCTTATATCGGTAACAGTAATTTGTCTCATGCTAAAATAGCGGCTGAGATAATAAAAAGGGATTTCGGCATTGTTGATACCGATATAATTAACGCGGTTAGTTATCACACGACTGGGCGACCCGGTATGTCGCTCTTAGAAAAAATTATTTTTATCGCAGATGCAATTGAACCGGGAAGAACTTATCCAGGGGTTGATGAGCTGCGAAATATTGCTTATGAGAATTTAAATAAGGCCTGTATTAAAGCACTAGAAAATAATATAAATTATGTTAATAGCCATGGGTCGTACGTGGATCGGGACAGCATACTTGCAAAGTATGATTTGATGGCAGAAGAAAGGAGATTAAATGAACAATAAAGAAATCGCCTTAAAGATTGCAAAAGTATTGGATGATAAGAAAGCAATTGATGTTGTGGTGATTGACATTTCAGAAAAATCGTCTTTTGCGGACTATTTAATAGTTTGCTCAGGTAAGACAAATATTCAAACCGGTACCTTAACAACGGAGGTAATAAAAAAGATGGCAGAAGACGGTGTGGAGCCGCGAAACGTGGAGGGGAAAAAAGAATCTGGATGGATACTGTTGGACTACGGAGATATCATAGTAAATATTTTCACTGAAGAAGAAAGAGCTAGATATAATATTGAAAAGATATGGTCTGATTGCAAAATTTTAGATTTAGATATAGAAACTAAATAAGACTGGCTACGGAGGAAATAATTTATGCAAGCGAAATATGATTTTAAAGCAATTGAAAAGAAATGGCAAAACTACTGGGAAGAAAATAAGATCTTTAAAACTGATATTGACTCAGAAAAGGAAAAGTATTATTTACTTGAAATGTTTCCCTATCCTTCAGGGAAACTTCATATGGGACATGTTAGAAACTATTCCATAGGAGATGTAATTGCAAGATATTATACCATGAGAGGCAAGAATGTACTACATCCCATGGGTTGGGATTCCTTTGGACTACCTGCTGAAAATGCGGCCATAAAAAACAATATACATCCTAACAAATGGACCTGGGATAACATCAGTGA
>JAAYHT010000194.1 GCA_012735285.1 Clostridiales bacterium
AAATACAGGTGCAAATATCTTTAATATCTTTGAGATAATGTTATTATTCAATTTATCTATCTTACTATTTACCAAAGGAAGAAAAAATCCTAAAGAAAAAACTGCTAAATATGATAGCTGAAACCCGACATTAAATAAGTTATAAGGATTGTATATTAACATTAACAGCGCCGAAAAGGATGCAGAACTCACAAGATCATATCTAAGGTGTAAATGCTTTGCTAAAATATGTAATCCTATCATAGTGACAGCTCGGATGACAGATGGGGAAAACAATGCAAGGGCACAGTATATAAATAAAAGCCCCATGACTATAACTGAGCAAATTACACTCTTTCTATTACTAAAGATCTTACTTAAGTATAGATATACTATTCCTACATGAATGCCTGATACCGCTAAAATATGTGAAGTGCCGTTTCTTTGAAAGGTTTCATATAAATTATCATCTATAAGAGTCTTATCTCCAAAAAGCATACCAAATAATAGGCCCTTAGATTCCGATTTAATTCTTGAATCTAGATTTACAGAAAAGTTATTTTTTAACTGACCTAAATAATACATTAATCGATTATCGGTCCCTAATACCTCAAGATTTGAGAAATAGGCATTCACGATAGTGTAAATATTTCTTGTTTTTAAATACAGCTTATAATCAAACAGCCCGGGATTTCTTTGGCCTGACGGCAAAGATACTTTACCACTCACCTCAATATCTTTGCCTGCAAGACCTTGTGGATTAAGATCAGTTTTTCCGCTTAAGTTAATAATAATTTTTTTATTTACTTCATACGCTATATCTTCATGGCTAAAAAGATTGGATTTTACAATCAAACGATAGTATCTACCCATATCTTGAACACTCTCAACACAACCCCTAATATCAACAATTTCGCCTTCAAAGGGCTCTAATGGGCTTACTTTACTATCTCTTATTGAAAAATATGAAGCTCCTACTAGAACTAAACATAGCAAGAATAATATTGTTCGCTTTTTTAAAATATAGGATGCGACTATAAATAAAAGTGATAATACTATCACAACCCAAATGCTTAAATGAAAAGCTAACCATATTCCACTTGTGAATGCAAAGAAAATATATACTATAGGTCTTCTCAAAATATTATCCCCCTCGGTATATTATTAATACCATTTTATAGTATTAAAGTCAATATATGTATAGGGATAATATAAGCAACCCTCCCGCGCCAAAAACAATATATAACGGCACAGGAGGGTATTATTAGCTTAATAACTTCTGTATGATTTAATTAATATCAAGCTTTATTAAACGAGCTAGATTGCCACCCAGGAATGCTTTCTTTGATTCTTCCGGTATGTCCATTCTATCTAAGCTATCAATATAATATTTCATATCTCTACCAGAATGAATTTCATATGGATAATCTGTTCCCCACACAAGTTTGTCGTGATTAACGGTTCTAAATGCCATTTCAGTAATAGGCTCCCAGCCACCCGAACCGCCTCCGTCAATATAGAATCTATCGAATAGTTCATTGAATGCTTTATCATATCCCAATTCTTTTAATTCAAGCGGAGTTTTAGCCAGGTGTTTATACTGCTCAATATCACCTAACCCTAGCTCTTCCGGTGGTTCGAAGAAATTCATTACTCTACCTTTTAAGGCTAACAGCGCACCGCCAAAATGTGGTAGTACTATCTTAAGTTTTGGGAAATGTGGAAATACATCATATAGAATTCGTACCGCCGCTTTTGCTGCATCGTATCCCCTTCCGAGAGAACGGTTAATCGTACACTCAGTTTCTATACCGTATGGCTTAAGATGGGGGTGTAAAAATATGGGAACATCTAGCTCTTCAGCTTTTTTGAAGATCGGGAAAAGCTTTTCCTTATTGCTCATATTTAGTTCTGGCCCTTGAGATGTTAGAAGTGAAATACCTGAGAATTTCAATTCTTTAATCTGGTAATCAATTTCCTCCAAAGCTTTTTCTGTGTCTTCAACGGGTACACAACCTGCAATTCGGAATCTGTCACCCAGAGTAACCATTATTTCAGCAAATCCTTCATTTATTTGCCTACATAATTCAGGACCGCCTAAATTTCCATACTGGGCCATAGTTAGCAAGGACATATCGACTCCTGCTTCATCCATGTCCCTAATATGTTCGTCTAGTAAATGTAATTTCATATTAAATACGAAATCATTATTGTTTATTATCACCCTTTTAGGTGGTGCTGTAGGATCATGGAATTTTTCATAAACGCTTAATGGTAAACAGTGATGATGTGCATCAATAATCATAATTATCTCCTTTCAAAGTATAAATTAATTATTGTGGGAAATATGGGAATATCAAATTAGCCCAATAATATACAGGAACCGATACTATAGGTATAGATATTAGAGAAAGTATCGCTCCAACTTTAAAGAACTCAGTTATTTTAATGCCTCCGCTTCCATACATTAGCGCCATTTGAGGTGCTGCAATAGGCAGTGCATAAGACATTTGACAAGCTATAGCTAGGGAAAAGGCTATTGCCACAGGATTCATACCAGCACCTAAAGCTACAGGAATTGCAACTGTTGTTAATATACTAGTTGCAGGAACATTTGATATAAATTGTGAAATAACGGTACCGGCTATTATAAAGCTTAAAAGAATAACTAAATGTGAGGAGTCACCTACTAGAGTAGACATTTTCTTTGAGATATAAAGTACTAATTTCACATTTTCTGAGTTCATAGCATTACCAATGGCAAAACCCGTGGTAACTATAACAATGGCGCCCCAGTTAACGCTACGCTCTGCCTGTGACCAGTTGGTAGTAAATTTTCTTTCCTTCCAATCCACGGGAAGCAGGAACGCAATTGTAGCAACTGCTATTGCAACAATTGCACCGTTTAAAACCAAGTCTAACTTCATAGTTATAGGGGAGTCATTTCCAAAGATGGCAGCAGCGAAGCTAGGTACTAGCCAAAGAACAATAGCTAAAACAGTTAAGAATATAGAATTTTTTTCGCCCCGTGTCATCTTTCCGAGCTTTTCGTACTCAGCCTTTGCATATTGGCTTGCTGCTTCAATATTTTCAATTTTTATATTAAATATTAATCTAAAATAAATTACAGTGATGATAAACATTAGAATACCAGTAGGCACACCTACTAACATCCAATCTGCAAACCTTATATTGTATTCACATAAGGATAGTATCAAGCCCATACTTAAAAAGTTAACGTTTGGAGAACCGATAGGAGTAATTAGCCCGCCGGCTTGAGACCCATATGCCGCTCCGAACTTTAAAGCTCTTGAATAAGGATGGTCTTCTTCAATTTTTAGGGCTTGTGAAATACCAGACCCTATTACTAAAAATAGCATGGTACAAGGGATATTAGACATGAATGCGGAAAGCAAGCCTACTGCTAATATAAATACCATAAGTAACGATGTAGAACTTTTGGCTGCAAATTTTCTGGATAGCAACCAAAGGGATATTCTCTTTGTAAAACCGTGGGTAATCATTGTCCCGATAAAAATATACGCACCAATCATCAGGAAGTTATTCTGATGACCTAGTACTGAAAATAATGCATTCGCAGGCATAATACCCATGGCGGGAATCAGAATAAACGGAATCAACCCAGTAGCCGGTATGGGAATAGGCTCGCATACCCACCAGATAACAGTCCACGCAGTAATAGCTATTACCTGTTTTGCTTCAACAGTCATACCTTCAGGTGTGCCCATCAAAAGAATAATGATGAATACAAGAGGCCCTAGCCATAGACCTAAAGATCTTCTGCCTTTTTCAAATTTGATTTCAGCCGGGCTGTACTTTGCCTTAAGTTCTTCAAAGCTTTTCCAACCGCTGCTCATTGATAGTTGGTCTTGTTTGTTCATTTGCAACCTCCTCATAACTATAAAGAGTTATACACATTTCGAACGTTCGATACAAAATATACAAAGCAAAACCTGTGCCACCTGCATTAGGGCTTAATTTTGAGCCAAAATATTTCCATAAAGTTGAATGAGTTTCAATTATTTAAAATTAAGCGTGAATTATTTTCCAATTGCGCACATTTCTGAGTTGTTTTCGCACAATAGCAATGATATAATTTTGACAAGTTATTCCCTATTATTGTTAATCTTCGTTGTTTTTTATTAAGGAGGAAAATATGCCTAACAACCCGCTTTCTAAAATAGCAGCTCCCTATGTAGAAATGTTAAAACAACTATTGCCCGAAAAGTCAATTGTTTTAATACAAGACCAAGAAGGCAGCATACTTAATGGAAAGACTAATACTAAGCTCTCAAAAAATGATTTTCTACAGTCTAATTCAGATTACAAATTGTATCAATCCACACCTATTCTAGGTGAAAATGATGAAACAATAGGTTATATTACTCTAATAAGTCCAACTGATATTGATGAAAAACAAAATCTCCTACTTGAGTTAGCGTCTGGCTCCATCGGTAGAGAATACATATCCAACACTATCTCACAATTAAATCACAAGTTATATGCTACATTGGAATCTATCCCTGTTGGTGTTTTTGTTGTGGATGATAAAATGCATGTCACTATGACAAATGCCGCAATTCAGAAGCTATTAGGGATTAAAGAAGAATTAATGATTGGTAAGCATGTTGATTTCTTTTTAAATACAAATGGTTTCTTTGATAAATTGTTTAAGAATAAAACAAATATATATGATAAAGACATGGTTTTCAGAACTTTAAAAGGAAAAATTACCTGCGGTGTCTCCACTACTCTTATAGAAGGAACTGATTTTGATTTTCAGGGCATGATAATTAAACTTAAAAGTACGAAATATATGTATAGATTTTTGGATACTACAAAAGACACAACTGCAGATTATCGATTTGAAAATATAATAGGCGAATCTAAGGAAATAAAAAAAGCGATAAGGATTAGTAAAATTGCTGCCGAAAGTGACTCCAGTATTCTTTTAATCGGTGATACAGGAACAGGTAAAGAACTTTTTGCCCAAGCCATACATAATCATAGCCGCCGCAAAGATAAGCCCTTTATAGCAGTCAATTGCGGTGCATTTCCCAGAGGGTTGATAGAAAGTGAATTATTTGGCTATGAAGGTGGGGCCTTTACAGGAGCAAAAAAAGAAGGTCAGCTGGGAAAATTTGAATTAGCAGAAGGTGGTACTCTTTTTCTTGATGAGATTGCCGAAATGCCTGTTGATCTCCAGGTTAGCCTTCTAAGGGTGCTACAAAATAAAGAAATTGTACGTATTGGTAGTAATAGAATTGTAAAAGTAGATGTTCGTATAATAGCTGCTACAAACAAAGATGTTGAAGCCGCAATAATGAACAATACTTTTAGAAGTGATTTATATTATAGGCTAAATGTATTCTCAATTAATATCCCTCCTTTATGCAAAAGAAAGGAAGATATACTGCTTCTTGCTGATTTCTTTATAGAAAAATATGCTTATTATTTAGATAAAAAAATAAAGGTTCTTGATGACGAAGTAAAAACAATATTTATAAATTATAAATGGCCGGGAAATGTACGTGAACTTGAAAATACTATTGAAAGAGCAATGTATCTTTCTAAAAATGATAAAATCAGCGTTGATGATCTCCCTGAATACATGATCAACGCTTATAATAAAATGTCAGATGCTGTCTATCCTGCAGTTAATCATATTTCTGAAAGCTCTATTTCTAACATTTCTGGCCTTGATAAGTTAGCTGACGCAGAAAAACGAATAATTATTGATACCTTAAAGGAGTGTCAAGGTAATATAACAAAAGCTGCACAGTCAATAGGAATTAGCCGAAGGGCACTATATAGGCGATTAGAAAAATACAACATATATAGCGAAATATATAAAAATTCATAAAATTGCCCTCATATTACAATTGTGTTACCAATTTGTGTTTTTCATCTTTTTGGGATTACACCTAATATCTATTATGATATAATAGGCTCGTCCGTGAGTTATAGTTTGATGCTCATAGTTTAGCTATCATGGTGGTGTTAGCTATAATACTATAAAGTGGGTGTTACTCATGAGTGATAATTATGATAAGAGAAATAATAATGAGAAAGAAATAGAAGAATTTCTAAAAGAGTTTGATAGAATAAGCTACGAGTTTGAAAAAACAGATACTAAAATTGATATCGAAAAGGATTCAAGTGAAACGGAAGTATTAAAAACTCGTACTGCTAGCAGACTTGATCGCTTAAATAAATCAAGAAAACGTAGAAAAAGAAGTAAAGAGACTGACGAGTCAGATATTAATGAAAAAGGTATAGCTATGGCAAGAAAACAAAAGAAGAGAAAAAGATATAAGTTTAACCCGAAGCGTCTTTTGTTAACATTAGTATGTATCGGGTTAATAATATGTTTAGGTGTTGGAATTTGGGCGCTCTCTATAATAAAAGATACGCCTAAAATTGATGCTGATAATATCTACAGCATGCTTTCTGAAAACTCTATTTTATACGATGATCATGGACGTGAAATAGAAAATATTTATGAAAGCGGAAGGGGTTTAAGGACTAATTTAAGTTATACGGAAATGCCCAAACAATTAATTGATGCCTTTGTAGCTATCGAAGATAAGACATTCTGGGAACACAGCGGTTTCAATTTTGTCCGTATTATAGGAGCTATAGTTGATGCTGTTACATCGGGTGAATCAATTGTAGGAACAAGTACTATAACACAGCAATTAGCGAGAAACCTTTATCTAGAGGATACTAGAACCGTCCGTTCGCTAGAACGCAAGGTTAAAGAAGCCTATTATGCCATCCAGTTAGAGCGGCAACTTTCAAAGGAAGAGATCATTGAAGCATATCTTAACACCATAGATCTAGGTAGCGGTGCAAACGGGGTACAAGCAGCTTCGCAGACATATTTCTCTAAAGATGTCGGAGATTTGACCCTAGCTGAATGTGCGCTTCTTGCCAGCATACCTAAAAGTCCTAGCAAGTACTCGCCAATTAAAAAACTGTATAACGAAGATGTTTACGATCCCGAATCATTAGACCTTATTTACAAAGGGGAAACATTAAGCATCTTCTATCAGGATAATTTTAGGGATCGTCAGCTGCTTACCTTAAAATTAATGCTAGAGCAAGGCAAAATTTCAGATGCGGAATACGAAGAAGCCATCGCGCAAGATATGCGGGCGTCAATTAATCCTAATATTGATTTATCGACCGAAATATCATCATATTTTGCTGATTATGTAGTTAGCCAAGTAGTTAAAGATTTAATGTTTGAATACAATCTCGACGAATCCGAAGCTAAACACATGATATACAACGGCGGTTTGCGAATATATAGTACTTTAAATGTTGATATACAGAAAAAAGTTGAAGCGGAGTTCTCAAACAACCAAAACTTCCCAAAGGTAACGGGGCTAAATAGAGATAAAGCTGGAAACGCTAGAGATTCAAAGGGAAATATTCTGCTATACAATTACTCTAATATATTTGATGATAACGGCAACTTTATATTGAAACCAGATGAATATCAGATAAATGAAGACGGCTCCATGACAATTTTTGCTGGTAAACGGCTTAATATTTATAAAACCGAGGTACAGAACAAAATAGATTACAGCCTGGAATTTAAGCCAATGTATACTATTGAAGACAATATCTTTTATAGTATATCAGGTGGTTATATACGCATCCCAGCTGAATTCAAAGACCGTGACAATGATGGCAATCTAATAATCAAAAAAGAATTCTTTGAAGAGAAATCGGCATTTGAATTTACTGATGCTGGTGTGGTAATACCTAAAGAGTATTGTCAGCTTAAAGAAAAAGTTATCCAGCCTCAGTCAGCAATGGTTATTATTGACCATAGTAATGGCGCGATAAAAGCTATGGCAGGTGGACGAAGCCTTTCAGGCCGACTGCTTTTTAACAGAGCTATAGGAACGAGACAACCTGGTTCTGCTATTAAACCAATATCTGTGTATGCACCTGCGCTCCAAAGCTCAGTGGATCTTGCTATGAATAATGCTGTTACACCGGAAACCAAGCTTTGGACAGCTGCAACCTCGATTGATGATGCTCCTTTAGTGCTTGACGGAAAATTATGGCCAAGAAACTGGTATGCGGGTTACAGAGGTTTGCATACTTTAAGAAAGTCAGTAGAACAATCTGTAAACGTAAATGCTGTTAAGACTTTCTTGGAGCTTGGTACATCAACCTCACTATCATTTTTAAAAAAGCTTGGTATAACATCCGTTGTTGAATCAGGTCCTGTAAACGATTTGAATCCTGCAGCCTTGGCCCTAGGAGGTATGACCAACGGTATATCCCCCCTTGAAATGGCGGCAGCATATAGTGCCTTTGTTAATGAAGGTTTATACATAGAACCGATATGTTATACCCAAGTAACGAACAAAAAAGGAGAGGTACTATTAGCTAGACCTAAAATTGAACAGGTCATGGATAGAGGCGTTGCCTTTATAATGACAGATATATTGAGAACAACTGTAACTAATGGAATTGCTAAATCAGCTGCTATCGGTTCACATCCTGTTGCCGGAAAAACTGGAACGACTACTGATAACTATGATGCATGGTTTGTCGGAATGAGTCCATACTATACAGCCGCTCTTTGGATTGGTAATGATATCAATTTAGAACTCTCTCAGGGAAGTGCGGCGGCTGCGAGGTTATGGAGCAAAGTAATGAAGCAAGTACACTCAGGATTGCCAAATAAGAGCTTTCCACCAAAGCCCGACAACGTTATAAGCGTACAAGTTGATACTATATCAGGATTACTACCTTCAGAGTTATCTGCTTTAGATCCTAGAGGAACTGTCAGAAGTGAATATTTTGTTAAAGGTACAGAGCCTACCAAAGTTGACGATATGCACGTTGAAGTTACAATCTGCAATAGCTCAGGCTATTTAGCAACTCCCTTCTGTTTTAATAGAGAAACTAAGGTAATGGTAAGAAGACCTGAAGGCTCAGTACTATCATATGGAAATCATGTTGTCGCAGATATAAATTATGAGGCGCCGAGATATTACTGTAACCTTCATAATTTGGATCCAACAGCATATCCTATCGATCCAGATGTCCAACTAGATCCGAATTTTATTTGGAACGGAGTA
>JAAYHT010000195.1 GCA_012735285.1 Clostridiales bacterium
TGTCTACACTATGAGAACAATAGAGGATGCAATAAAACTGAAAGAAGCCTTAAAGAAAAATCCTAAAAAGGCCTTAGTTGTCGGTGCATCGATGGTTGGTATTAAAGTAGTTGAATTATTTGACGAAGCTGGACTGGAGGTTTGTCTTGCAGATCTAGCATCTTGCATATTTCCTATAGTAGCCCATAAAGAATGTGCAAGGATAATTGAACAAAAATTAATTGAAAAGGGTATAGAGTTGAAATTAAATGCCGGTCTTGAAGGTATTGAAGAAACAAAAAAAGGGGCAATAGCCTACTTCACAAATGGAGAATCAGTTGAAGCAGATATAATTGTTGTCTGCATAGGCGTTAAAGCTAACTTAGACTTCATAGATAAAACCCAAATAACTATTGATAAAGGAATCCTTATTGATGACTATATGAAAACTAATGACAGCTATGTATACGCAGCTGGAGATGTGTCTCAAGGTACTAATCTATTGACAGGAAAGAAGGAAATAATAGGTCTTTGGACTAATGCTCGCTATCAAGGTAGAACAGCAGGCAGGAACATAGCAGGAGCCAATGAGACATATAAAGGTAATACCCTAAACAATATTACTCACTTTATGGGTATGTTGTTTACGGGAATAGGCAACTTAAATGCTGGAGACCACCATGAGATCTACAACAAAGAGAATTCATATGTGCACTTAGTATGGGATGACGATAAATTAGTAGGAGTTAACATGCTTGGAGACAGTTGTTCAAACATAGGCATGGTTAAAAATGCACTTGAAAAAAGTCTTATTGTAAAAAAATATTTAAGTAAAAATGAATTATGTTCTGAGAATTTAAGAAATAGTTTACTTATAAGCTATTTCAGACCCAAGTAATTGAAGTATGTAACTCTAGGATTTACACTAGGTCCGCCAGAAAGGCGGATCTTGTCATTAGCTGAGAAGAAACTTATTATGTAATTCGACTGATAAGAAGGCTGAAACAATTAGAACAATCAGAGGTCTAAGATAAGGGTTATATATTGCTATGAAATATTGCTACATTTTAACCTTCTATATGAATGTTTACAGTATTAGGGAAACCGTGTAAGATTTTATCAAAACTTGTTGAAGCTATATTATCTTAGCAACATTTATGATAAAGTGGGAACTAATGCAAAATAAATATCTAAGAAGGTGCTATTTTTGAAGTCAACAAGAAATTATAGCAAGAGTTTTATTTATATCATTGCTGTAATTATTATTTTAACCTTTATATTTCCTTCAAATGGATACGCTATTAATTCTGACAGCCGTGATACTCTGGTTTTACTCGGAAATGAAAATTTAGCCCCTATCGTTTATAACGACAATGGAACCGCTAAAGGGGTGGCAGTAGACATAGCTAAGGCTATCGGGAATAGAATAGGTTACGATATTGTAGTAATGGCAGTAAATTGGGAACAAGCTCAAAATATGGTGCTTAATGGAGAGGCTGACGGACTTCTTCAAATCAATCCAGGCCCTGAAAGAGATAAACTATATGACTTTTCAGTACCTTTGTTAAGATCAGATTTTTCTATATTCGTCCAAAGAGACAATGTTGCCCTAGGTACCATTGATGACTTAATAGGCAAACGTGTCGGGGTAGAGTCTGCTGGTTATCCAATCATTTTACTTCAAGGATATGAAGGAATAGATCTTGAAATTATCCGTAATTGGGAAACTTCATTTAGAGACTTAAGCAATGGAGATATAGATGCGATTATTGTTGATCGGTGGATCGGTGAATATGAACTTGCCAAAAGTAAAATAGAAGGTGTAAAGGTAGTAGAAAATCCCATTGAAACTCAGTATTCAAGAATTGCTGTGAAAAAAGGCGACATGGAAACACTGTCTCTAATTAATTCCGGCCTTACGGAAATTACTGAGGATGGTACAGTTGATAGAATAATGGATCAGTGGCAAGGCAAGAGAGTGGTGTATATAACCAAAGATTATTACCAGAATTTTTTTCTGCGATCAATTAGTATTTTTCTGTTAATGGTAGCACTGGTCGCAATATATTTAGTAAGAAAATATCAAAAGCTAAGTGAAAAGCTTAAGGCTAGTGTAAAAGAAAGAACTGAAGAACTCCGCCGTGTTAATGAAATGTTAAAGGCATCGAATCTTAAATTAGAGCAAATTTCAATGATAGATGGTCTAACCTCAATTAAGAATAGAAGGGCTTTCGATATTGCATTTAATAAGGCCTATAAATTATGCATGAGGGAAGGAATACCGATAGCCTTGATTATGATAGATATCGATCATTTCAAGATCTTCAATGATACATATGGTCATTTATCAGGTGATCAAGCATTGATAAGAATTGCAGAGGTTATAGAAGATGTAATAAAAAGACCCGGCGATATCGCTGCACGTTACGGCGGGGAGGAATTTGTAGTATTGCTCATGAATACCACTGAAGAGGGAGCGGCAATTGTAGCCGAAGAAATTCGAAGAAGGATTGAAGAATTAGGAATACATAATGAGGGAATGAATACCGTTATAACAGTTAGCTTGGGCCTATCATCTTTTGTCCCAGATGATGAGAAAACGCCTGAGGAGCTAATCGGTACAGCAGACAGAGCATTATATAAGGCAAAAGAAGGTGGCCGCAACAAAGTGGTAGTATGGGGTCAGGTCTGATTGAACATATCTTATTTCCATTCTTATACTTAATTTATTATAAAACTTATCAATAAAAAATAGTAATATTATGTCGAAAGATGTATAATTAAGTCAGTGCAAGGTAAGAATCAAGAACTATTTTGATATTAGCTAAATATAAAAAAAATTACATGGAATGCTGAGGTGTTCTCGTGAAAATTATACTTAGTCTATATCTGGTTTTTGCCGTTATATTAACACAGTTTTTCGCCGCCTACTTCTTTTCAAAAGGAAGAACTAGTTATAGGAAGGCGTTCGCTGGTGTTGTTTTATGTATGAGTTTTTATTTATTCGGTTATTTAATGATAATTAACACTAACAATCTACAAGAAATGATCTTTTGGAATCAAATTCAATACTTTGCTTTGCCTTTTGTTCCGGTCCTATGGCTAATAGTAGCTCTTCTTTATACAAAAACTATTTATTCTTTAAGTACTAGGTTATTGATATTACTTTTCGCCGTACCTGTAATAACTGTATTAGTACGACTTACGAATATATGGCATCATTTTTTCTATATAAATTGGGGGATTAGAGAGTATTTTTGTTACTATTCACTGTATTTGGAAAGGGGTTTGTGGTACTATATTAACATTTCTTACACCATACTATGCTTAATTTCCACTATTGTCATTTACTTTATAGGATATCTGAGGAAGAATAAAGGCTATACAAGATCCCACTTTCTAGTTTTCCTATTTGCTTCTATTTTACCCCTGATAGGAATAGGGTTGATACTTTTCTCTTACGAAGAGTATAGTATCGATTATGCAGCTTTGCTAATGCCTATTTCCCTACTTATTATCACCTATGGTATTTTAAGATATGACTTTTTAGAAATAAGGGGTTTGGCACGAGAAACAATTTTTGAGAACAATCTAACTGGTTTGGTGGTTTTGGGACCAGGAAGACTGGTAGTAGACTATAATAAAGCTGCTGAAAAGTTCTTTGAAACAATAAATATTACATTAAATAATTACCCTATAGATCGTATTCTTGAGCATGAACCCAAATTGCTTGAGATTTTTGAAAGCGAAGAAGATAATGACTATTCCTGTGTAATAGACGGAGAAGAACGCTACTTTGAAATTGACACAATGCAGCTTGGAGACAACCCCAGAGAAGCAAGCATAAGAATGCTTAAATCTATACGTGACGTTACAGAAGAGAGAATAATTCAGGGCAAACTAAAGTTTTTAGCCACTACCGATTCTTTGAGCGGCCTATATAATCGGGCGGAATTTATGGAGCTGGCACAAAGAGAGTTTGCTCTGGCTAAAATAAATAATGAGGAACTATCAATACTGATGTTAGATTTGGATAAATTTAAAAACATCAATGACAATTATGGACATGCTACAGGAGATGAAGTAATCCGTGTATTTGGACACATGATAAAAACTAGTTTTAGAAAAACTGATATTGCCGGCCGTATAGGAGGAGAAGAATTTGCTGTAATCTTAAAAAATGCTTCTTTAGAAGAGGCCAAAAAGGTTGCGGAAATTTTTAGAGAAAGTGTTGCTAGGAGAAAAGTGATTTATGGCGAGCAGGAGATTAGCTTTACAGTAAGCATTGGAGTGGCGTCATTTAGTGAGAATAGTGATAAAATCAAAAATATTGAGGATATATTAAAAATGGCTGATAATGCTCTGTATAGAGCAAAAGCCGAAGGACGAAATCGTGTTGTAGCCTTTGGGGTTCAAGTAGAATAGAGGGAATTTACTGGAGAGCATAAGTGGATATTTTTGAAATATTATATAGCAATAGAAATGAAGAACTTGCAATACCAATGGCGAAATATATGAAGGATCAATTTCCCTTTCTAGGTATAAAAAAACAAGAAAGAGTATTCTTAATAAAGGAATTCTTAAAAGAAAAGAAAAAAGAAGGGGAAATTGATTGGGATTTTATCTTTAATTGTTTTGATGTGTCAGAAAGGGAATTTCAATACCTGGCCATTGATTACATGAACATGGTAAAAGAACTATTTATGCCGGATGATATGGAGACCATAGAAAAGCTAATAAAAACAAAGTCCTGGTGGGATAGTGTAGACTCTCTAAGCAGCATTGTGGGACATATAGCATTGAAATATCCTGAGGTAAAAGAAGGCATTATATCAAAATGGGTGAAATCAGATAATATTTGGCTAAAACGTGTATAGATAATTTTTCAACTGAAATACAAAGAAAAAACTGATACTAAGTTTCTAAGTAAGGCAATACTAGATAATTCTAAGACAGATGAGTTTTTCATAAACAAGGCTATTGGTTGGGCTCTTAGAGAGTACTCAAAAACTAATAAAGAGTGGGTTAGGGATTTTATTGAAAACAATGAATTATCTAAGCTGAGTGTGAGAGAAGGAAGTAAATATATTTAATAAACAAACTTAGTCTTCGTTATGATTTAAAACTATTTTCTATATTTTGATATGAGATAATACATTTGTGTCAAAAAAGTATAAAAAAAGAAAGGCCTCTGATATAATGTTTTTCAACTTCAAAAACAAATATTGGAAGGAGACCTTTCTTATGAAAACAATTATAACA
>JAAYHT010000196.1 GCA_012735285.1 Clostridiales bacterium
GCTGTTATTGGGATACCGAAACATCAGGTCAAAGCACATCAGCCTGCGGCACAGGCAAGTCGACAGCGAGTATGAAAGAGCAAGCAACTTTTATAGGCTGGGATTTTGATGATGTATGGGGTATTAATGGTAGCGATAATAACGGATACCCATTCCTGAGATGGCAAAACTTCGAAGTTGTGCCCGCCGCTCCCACCGCGCCGCAGAATTTCACCGCTACTCCCGGTGACGGTCAGGTGGCGTTAAGCTGGACTGCTCCTGCCAGCGACGGTGGCAGCGCCATCACAAAATATCAGGTATCGAAAGACAATGGTGCAAACTGGACGGATGTGGGATTGAATACCACCTATACCTTTACCGGCTTAACTAACGGCACGACGTACACTTTTAAGGTACGGGCGGTCAATGGCGCAGGCAATGGAGCGAAGGCAAGCACGACAGCCACACCGGTTGCCGTACCTATAAGCGGCAGCAGCGGAAGACGCACTGTTCAGACTCCCGTATATCAAGCGAATATAAGGACAGTAGACGGTACAGAAAAGGTGCTCCTGGTCACAGTCGGCAGGGATATGGGAACTGTCTTTATAGAAGAGGATCCCTGGAGTACGAGACCTCAAGGGAAAATGGTGATTACGATGCCATCCATACCCAGCGTAGACACCTATTCGGTTGGCATACCGGTGCCGGATCTGTCAACAAGTGATGTTATGGGAAGGCTGACTGTCGATACAGAGGCAGGAAGCGTTACGGTTCCGTCCAATATGCTGGCAGGTGTACCTGACATCAGCGGAAGTAAGGCGGAGATTGCCATCGGACAGGGAGATAAGGAGAGTCTGCCGGAGGAAGTAAAAACCGTCATCGGTGATAGGCCTCTGATAAGCATAAACTTGTCCGTTGATGGAAAGAAAATAAATTGGAGCAATTCTAACGCACCAGTTACTGTGTCTATTCCGTATACTCCAACTGCGGAAGAGCTTGCTAACCTAGAGAGCATCGTAATATGGTACATCGACGGTTCCGGGAATGTGGTTTCGGTACCCAATGGACGTTATGATTCAGCAGCCGGGACCGTAACATTTACGACCACTCATTTAAGTGATTTCGCTGTGACATATAATCCGGTGAAATTTAATGATGTACCAGAGAATGTATGGTGTCATAAAGCTGTATGCTTCATTGCAGCAAGAGAGATATCAAAAGGTACTGGTAACGATAATTTTAGTCCAGACGCAAAACTACTTCGAGGACAATTCATTGTTATGTTGATGAAATCATATGGTATTGACCCTGACTTAGACTCAAAAGATAATTTTGCAGATGCTGGCAATACGTATTACACTGATTATCTGGCGGCAGCAAAGCGATTAAAAATAGCGAGAGGTATTGGTAACAACCTATTTGCGCCGGAAAAGGAGATAACCCGTCAGGAAATGTTCACCCTCCTGTATAACGCTCTTAAAGCAATCGGCAGGTTGCCTGATGGCACAGAGGGTAAACCGCTATCAGCCTTTTCAGATATTGAGTACATTGCTCCTTGGGCAAGAGAAGCTATAACGTTCCTGGTTCAAACGGGAACTATCGCTGGTGATTCCGGAAAGATAAATCCACTAAGTACATCCACAAGAGCGGAAATGGCTCAGTTGATATACAATCTTCTTAAGAACTAAGATGGGTAAAAAGAACAGGAGTTAAGGAGTTACTGTTTCTTTTATAAAATCGAATTATTAAATTCGGACTATGCCCTTGATATGTTTCTGCTGCTAGAACATATCAAGGGTTTATTATATTTTAAATTAGAACGTTATTATTAATTATTCTTTTTATAATCCCTATAGAGATTCTCAATTGATCTATCGTAGGTCCTTTCACCCGATGTGGAAAAGAAGCATCCGGGTACTTCTCCGCTTCTACGGTGATACAAGACACATTCGCAGCATTTCCCGTGACGAGGACAAGAGGTATATGTACAGGTGCATTCGATAGTGTTGTTACAACTCATTTGAAACCCTCCAGAATACATAATTGACATGTTTTATTATAGTGAAAATAGGATTTTGTTTCAACATGGGATTGATGTTATGTAACACTCATATGCTATATACACCATATATTTTGTAATTAATGAAATATAAGAATACAATATCTTGTATCTTAAATTAATGATTTGGAAGAACCTACTTAACATTCGAACAAGAATTTTGTATAATTATACCAAATAATGTCGAATACTATCCGGTTAATTAACAATTCTGGCTCTTGCTAATGGAGGGTTACAAATGAAGTATAGGAAAAATATTTCTTTGAAGCACAAAGTATTTGATGTAGTTTTTCTGGTAGGAATCTGCATGTCGTTCTCTTATAGCATAATGAATTATTTTCTAGGCTTAGGAATAATACCTTCAATAATAACCTTTGTATGTGGTGTTGCCACTGTAGGATTATATATTCTCTTTAAGAAAAGTAAGAAATATGAATTACTTTCTCTGATAGTTGTTATCTTATTAAGCTTTGTATTTTTCCCTACCATGTGGCTTGTTGCCGGAGGAACCTATTCCAGTATTCCGTATTATATAATCGTTAATGCGGGGATAATAGCCCTATTGCTCACCGGAATACAGAGAAAAATAATCCTTTTTCTTTTTGCTTTAGTTGTTGCAGCTATAATGATTATTGAGTATCATAAGCCAGTAATAATAATAGAGTATAGTTCCCAGATAGTAAGATATATTGACTTATCTTTTGGCCTATTTATTTGTTTATTTTCTATTGCAGTTTTAATTGCCGTTCTCACAGATAGCTATATGGTGGAATTCCAAAAATCCGAACAATATTTGGCCAGCCTCGAAGAAAAGAATAAGGAGATAGAAGACAAGAACAAAATGCTGGAAGAAAGCAATGCTGAGTATATAAAAGCCAAAGAAAAAGCAGAAGAATTAAATAAGCTTTTGTATGAAGAAAAACAGAAGCTCCAAAAGCTTTCAATAACAGATTATACAACAGGGGCTTTTAACAAAATGTTTATTACCACTTGCTTAAATGAAGAGATCGAAGCCTCGCATAAAAAAGACAAAAAGCTTACTGTAGCCATGATTGATGTTGATAATTTCAAAACTATAAACGATACATATGGGCACTTATATGGAGATTATGTTTTGAAGAGGATTGCAAACACTATAAAGTATAACCTGAGACATAACGATATAGTGGGGCGTTATGGAGGGGATGAATTTTTTATCATTCTTCCTGACACCAGTAGGGAAGAAGGATATGTTATAATGGATCGTATCCGTCAAAAGATTCAAGAAATAGAATGGGAAAGCGATTTGGTAGTAACTATCAGCGGCGGTGTTGTAGAATTAGAGGATCATGAGTTGACCGGCCTATTAAAGAAGGTAGACCAGCTATTATATAAAGCTAAACATAAAAGCAAAAATCTGATAGAAACAGAGGCTAGTAGTAGTTAAGATACCTGTGCTTATAACATGGAAATATATTCGGAAGGAGATAGTCTGTGAGAATTTTTTATACAATAGGCAATACAAATTTGAATACAGTTAAATTAGATGCAAAGGCAGCTTGTGAAAAAAGCTTAGAAGAAGGTAAAGAAGGATTTGATAAGATTGTACTTTTTAATACAAAGCAAAGCCATGAAAAGGGGATGTTACAAAAGCAAATAGATATATACAGGGAACATATGAAGTCAGTCCGTATTGAAGAAATAATGGTTGATGAGGATGGCATGATCGATGGAAGAAAAATCTCAGCTGTTTTTGATGAAGCTGGAGAAAAGTACGTTGATCTAACTAACGGTCCTAAGACTACCACAGCACTGCTATATTTGGCTGCAAGCTTGATATCTATCGAGGATATTTATTTTCTTTCGCTAAAGGTTCATCCTCAGGAATTGCCCGAAGATCCTATTCTAGGTCAGCATTATGATTATATAAAAGTATCTCGATTCGGTGATTTATCTAGTTTGGCCAAAATAAGTTATTTTGATCTGATTTATTACATAGATGAGGTAAATGAAATTTTTGGCGATAATAACGATTCTTTTTTATTGAGAACCAAAAAAGGCCTGCTGACAGCGATTTCCACCTTTTTTATTGGTGATAGTTATAGAAGTGCTGTTTCAGACGCCACTACATTTGTGGAAGTAACAATTAGTTATTTACTAGACTATTTAAACGAAAATGAAACCGCTTCAGTATTTGCTGAGAAGAATAAAATAATATTGAATACTCAGAAGGACCCAATAGGCGCAATCACTTACTTTTATAGACAATACAGTGAGAAAGATGGTTCAGACAAAAATATTATGTCCCTTATTACCCTTCCAGGATTATTGAGTGCCTTGAGGAATTATAGGAATATAGCGGCACATTCCGGAAACATTGCTCATGATTTTAATGGAGAAGAAGCAAGGATTGTACTTAACATGGCTATAGAATCGTTAAGAAGGATGAGAAGCAACCAAGAGTTTTGGAATAAATTAAAAGAAAAAAGATAGGAGCTGATCAACATTTATATTTCAATAGATGGTGACAATATCGGCAAAAAGTTAGAGAAATACATTTTAAATGAAGATTTGGCAGGTGTGAAGGAATTTAGTCACCAGATTACTCAGTCCATTCGCAACTTTGAAAAAGCGATTAAAGAAACAGGCGGAGATATTTACTTTTCGGGCGGCGACAATATACTGGCTTTTGTAAAAGATGAATATTTAAATAATATTATTCAACTGGTTAAAGAGGTGAACACTCATAGCAACTATTCTTTTTCAGTAGGGCTTGGTTCTACACTTAGAGATGTATATTTAGCATTAAAATATTCTAAATCTATTTTCCCCGGGACTGTTGTAAAAGCTGTGGCAGATAAGGGAAAAGTAACATTTGAACTTGTAGATCCTAGTGAGGTACGAAGCCTTTGAACAATGATTGCTAGGATAATATATATTCTGCCCTATTGACTATAATTATTTTGCAGAAATCGATAAAACTGTGCAAAGATTGTCGGATAAATATGTGCATTCCTCTGATAATATCGATGGTGAAAGAAGGTTGTTTGATGGATTTGTTAAGAAGTATGAATAAAGCATTAGCATATATCGAAGAACATCTAACAGAGGATATAGATTATAGGGAAGTGTCAAGAATTGCCAACTGTTCAGAGTATCATTTAAGAAGGATGTTTTCTTTTTTATCAGGTATAGGTTTATCAGAATACATTCGCAGAAGAAGGCTGACGCTAGCTGCGCAAGATTTGAAAGACACAAATTTGAGAATAATCGATGTTGCTGTTAAATATGGATATGATTCAGCTGATTCTTTCTCTCGTGCTTTTCATTCTATGCACGGCATTCTCCCCTCTGAAGCCAGGAGTGAGAATTCGCAAATAAAAGCTTATCCTCGAATGACCTTCCAGTTAACTATTAAAGGAGGATGCGAAATGAATTATCGAATTGTAGGGAAGAGTTCTTTCAAAATAGTAGGATTTAAGAAAAGAGTTCCAATTATTTTTGAAGGAGTAAATCCAGAGATTGCAAAAATGTATGCACTTTTAACTCCTGAAGTAATAGGTAAATTAAAGGCGCTTTCGAACGTAGAACCTACAGGGATTATTAGCGCGTCTACTAACTTCTCAGAAGGAAGAATGGAAGAAATGGGTGAACTGGATCATTATATTGGAGTGGCAACTACAAGCGTTGAGACGGGAGAATTTGATGTACTGGAGGTTGGAGCCAGTAATTGGGCAGTATTTGAATCTATTGGACCATTTCCCCAAACACTTCAAAATATATGGGGAAGGATATATTCGGAGTGGGTTCCATCTTCAGGCTATCAGATAGCTGAAGGCCCAGAAATTTTGTGGAACGAGAGTCCGGACACTGATAATCCAGAGTATCGAAGTGAAATTTGGATTCCAGTTAAGAAAAATGAATAGAAATTGTATTTTAAATATTATATTCCCACGACTTAAAAGCGTGGGATTTTTTATTTATTATTTCGTAAAATATTGATATGAGATAATACATTTGTGAAGATATGATATGAGATAATACATTTGTGTCAAAAAAGTATAAAAAAAGAAA
>JAAYHT010000197.1 GCA_012735285.1 Clostridiales bacterium
AAACAAACAAAGAAAGAACAAAAAAATAAACAGAATGCAAGGCAAAATACTAAAAACGAACAGAAGAATAACTAATATAACAGAACAGAGGTAGTGTAAACTACTTCTTGTTTTTTTCATACTAATCACATAATTTTATTGATTAGGAGTTAGTTATGTTATTAATCAAAAACGGCATTATATTTACCATGAGCGATAAAGATTATATGCCGGGTTCAGTTTTGATAGATAAGGGTAAAATTATCGAAGTTGATTTAAGAATTGATATAGATGAAACTGCATGCGAAGTTATAGACGCTCGGGATTGTTGGGTGCTTCCCGGCCTAATTGATGCACATAGTCATATAGGGATCACTGAAGAAAAGAAGGGTTTTGAAGGTGATGATTGTAATGAAATGACAAATCCTATAACTCCCAATATTAGAGCAATTGATGGAATTAACCCTATGGATCCTGCTTTTCACAATGCAATCTGTTCAGGAATTACATCTGTTATGGTTGGACCAGGCAGTACAAATGTTGTCGGTGGACAATTTGCTTTCATAAAAACTAATGGCCGCTCAATAGATGACATGATAGTTCTAGAGCCTGCAGCAATGAAGGTAGCTTTTGGCGAAAATCCGAAAATGACCTATAAAGAGAATGGAGTAATGCCCACTACGAGAATGAGTATAGCGGCTATGCTACGGCAAGAATTATTCTCAGCAAAACAGTATCAGCAAGAGAAATTAGAGGCTCAAAAAGAAGGAGCTACTTTTGAACAAATCTTTAAAAAAGATAGCTGGTTACCGGTATTAGAGAAGAAGATTCCTTTAAAAGTACATGCTCACAGAGCTGATGACATTTTAACCGCTATTCGTATTGCTAAAGAGTTTGATTTGAATATTACCCTGGATCACTGTACTGAAGGACATCTAGTCAAAGATGAAATTAAACAATCAGGTTTTCCTGCAATAATTGGCCCTTCACTAAGTACAAGAACTAAAATTGAGGTACGAAGCATAGATTTCAAGACTGTAGGTATCTTATCTAAAGAGGGTATTAAAGTAGCTATTACTACAGATCATCCTGTGTCTAGGCTACAATATTTACCCATATGCGCAGGACTAGCTGTTAAAGAAGGATTGGATATGCGCGAAGGTTTAAAGGCTATAACTATCAATGCCGCAGAAATATGTAATGTATCAGATAGGGTTGGAAGTATAGAGAAAGGAAAGGATGCCGATATTGCAATCTTTGACGGCAATCCTATGGAAGTGTTTACCAAAACCTTATATACGATTATAGACGGTAAAATAGTATACAATCACAAACACTCTATTAATGCATCAACAACTGATCTGTCAAACTGAGTACCAGCATTCTGGATAAGTTCTTTTATGGCTTCTTCTTTTGTCAATATCCTTTCCTTATAGCTCAGCTCATTTGTCATAGCGTCATAAGCCTCTGCAACGCTGATGATTTTTGATTCTAAGGGTATATCAGAATCCTTAAGACCATTAGGATAACCTTTTCCATCAGGCCTTTCATGATGACATAATACAATTTCAGAAATATTAATATAATTTGTTAAGTTAACTAGTATTGTGTATCCAAGCTGAGGATGCCTTCTTATTTGTCTAAGTTCATTTTGATTTAAAGAGGATGTTTTTTCCAATAATATGGTATCTATACCTACCTTCCCTATATCATGTAATTGAGCAGCTAACTCAAGTATATCTAATTCTTTTTTGCTTAAATTCATTTTCTCACCAATTCTTCTAGATAAAATACTCACATTTTCACTATGTATTTCCTCATTTTTCATCCTGTTAAGTTAATGATTTAATATGTATAATTAATTCTTTTTCGTATTTCTTCTTTTCTATTAGTTTATCTCTATACATGTTTTCATCGGCTGATTTATAAACCTCTTCCATAGGTTCATCTTTGTAGATCTTACTTGCATACCCGATAGATACGGACAGGATGGCTTTTTCTATTTTAGCAACGCTGACCGCCTTCTTAATCCTGCCTACGATACCTTCGGCTCGATTTATTCCTATGTTAGGTAGTATGATAACAAATTCATCTCCACCTACCCTTGCAATTAAATCATCATGCCTGCACTCTTGTTTTAATATATTTGCAAAACTCTTAAGTAACTTATCACCAACGGAATGGCCAAATAAATCATTTGTTAATTTAAATCCATTAATATCAGTCATTATTATTGTAAGGGGAAATACTTTAGCTTCTTCTAGTCTGGCTATAGCATTTTCATAATACCTGCGATTATAGACACCAGTTAATGAGTCATGGTAGCTCAAAAACTCAATTCTATCTCTTTGTATCTTTTTTTCTGTAATATCTCTAAAAACCAAGACAACTCCTTTGATATTACCTACTTCATCTTTTATTGGCGAGGCACTTTCTTCAATGTAGAATTTCGTTCCAAGCTTTGATTTCAGCACAGAATAATCTCTTACAATTTGAGCCCTTCCTGTATTAAACACTTTTTCAATTGGATCTACTATATTCGTCTTTACATGATGGTGTGATAGTCTAAAGACCTCAAGGTAGTGTTTCCCGATTGCTTCAGTAGCCCTCCATCCTGTAAGCTTCTGAGCAATTTCATTTAGAATTTCTATCTTTCCATTTTCATCAACAACTATTACCCCATCTCCAATTGATAGCAATGTCTGTAGATACTTCTCCCTTTCCCTCTTTAACTCTATTAATGCCTCTCTTCTTTCTTTTGCATGCCACACTCCATTCATTAATGTGGTCACTTGATATACATCATTTTCAGTGTAATCATCTTTTTTATTAGCCAATCCAACTACAGCTACAATTCTGTTTGAGATAATAACTGGTATGCTCATAAATTTGTGTAATATGACATGGCCTTCGGGATACCCCTTTTTTAGGGGATTAGGCGCATTAAAATCATTGACAACAATTGGCTTTCTTTGACGCACAACTTCTCCCCATATGCCCGTTTTTTCAAGCTGATAAACTGTTTTTTTATCAATGATAGTACAATCAGGCATAACACTTTCAGTCCAAGAGTTTAAACAAAACTCTTTCCGTTCTTCATCGTATATATAAATATATCCATAGAGGCTTTCTGTAATTTTTAAACACTCATGCAGTACAAAGTCCAGTTACTCTTCTGTGGACTCAAAATCCCTCGTCATTACATCCATTAAAATCATATTTCTTTGTAATGTTTTATCTTTCATTTTTTGATCCCTATGTTCTTCTGTCACGTCTCGAACGAAAGCGCCTATTCCAATATCACCATTAAGTAATTTTACAGGGAATTTGGTAATTTTATAGACTCTATTATGCCACTCTAATACATCCACAACATAAGATTCATTTTCGATGACTTTCATATCAGTCATTCTGCATTTTTGTGCAAGCTCTGCTGGTGATATATCAAAATCATCATGGCCAATTATTTCATCTTCATCCTTATTGTAGAACGTGGATACTGCTTTATTTATAAAGACATATTTAAAGTTAGAATCTTTTAAATAGGTAAGATCATCTAAAGCATTACTAAATGTCGTGCGCAGTTCGTAAAAATTCCTTATTTCTTCATTCTTTAATCTCAGTTTATTATTATTTCTTTTTTGTATTAAGGAAAAAACTATTAAGAATATTATCACAATAGCCAACATAGCGATAAATGCTAGGGTTATATTTTCTTCTCTTTTTTCGATTGCTACTCTATCAGTAACATCATGTATAATAGAAAAAAGCAGTTCTTGTTCGTTGTCGTAATAGGGGTAAGAAAAAACTTCTACTGTCTTTATTTCCCCCTTTGAGGTTTTGTGCTTAAATACAAAATAGTTTCTATTCTCCTCTATTGCATCTTGCATTTCTGAAATTACTTCTTCTTCTGATAAAATATTGATATCGGAAATCAACATGGATTGAAGGTCATCAACAGAATAACCATAAAAAACTGACGCTGATTTATTTGCATAAACAATCTCTCCTGTTTTAGAATTAATAATGAGCATGACTGAACCATGCTCATCAACCATCTTGTAAAAATCAGGAGTTTGAGCATTTGCAATAATGGAAGCATCTGAAAAAAATACTATAGTAATAATTATTATAGTTAATACTAATCGCTTCATACTGCAACATCCTTTGTATAATAGTTAAAATACAACTTTAGACAATAATAGTCAATAATTTACCAATAAATAAAGGGTATCATAGAAAGATACCCTAATAAAAGTCCAATTATGTTATTTAATGTTTATAGTTTGGATGTGAGTTTAAATAGAAAATCATGGATGTTTGATACTATTGTTGTCACTTCTAATGTACCCCTGTCCCTTAATTTATTAAGTACAAATTCTGAAATGTCCACTGCATATATGAAAACGGGTCTAACCTTACCGTCTATTACTGTGTAAGAAGGAGTTAAATTACCAGTTGCTATAGTATGCAACTGTGTAGCTAAACAAATTACAGTAGTGGCTTTTTTAGTATGCTTGCGCATCTCATCCTGCGCTTTTGACATATCGTTAATTACTCCAACCAGTGGACCATCATCTCTTATTGAGCCTGTTAAAACATACGGGGTATTGTTTTTAACGCATGCATACATCAGACCATTATCAATATTATATTTCTTAATACCTTCTTTTATTGATCCAGTTTTATTAATCATATTTATTGCATCGATATGATTGTAATGGCCATTACGCCTATGTTCGCGAGTAATAACATCTTGTCCTAAAGCTGTTCCAAAAAGTGCGCATTCTATATCATGGGTTGCGACAGCATTTCCACCGAAGATTGCATGAGCATATCCGTTATCGATAATATATTCCATTGCTTTTCTTGAACCTGCATCAAATATTGATGCAGGGCCTAAAACCCATATTATATATC
>JAAYHT010000198.1 GCA_012735285.1 Clostridiales bacterium
ATTCTATACACTCTTTCTCGACAGCCTCCATGTTGTCTAAGCGTTCCTGTTTTTCAACTGTCTGAATTGCATCCCTCATCTTTGAAGTTGCGAATTCTCTTACGGCTTCTTCTATTTCTTCTGGCACCTGATATAAGGTGACTTCCATTTTAGGTTTGCCGACTTCTTTTACTATTTCTTCAATAAATTCTACCTGTTTTTTGATCTCTTCATGAGCAAATAGAATAGCGTCCAAGATTACATCTTCACTTACTTCATGTGCGCCTGCTTCAACCATCATAATTGCATCTTTAGTCCCCGAAACTACAAGGTGTAGATCACTTTCCTTGGATTGTTTTTCAGTGGGATTAACAATAAATTCTCCGTCAACCATACCTATCAGCACAGAACCAGTCGGACCATTAAATGGTATATCAGATATTGATAAGGCTATGGAAGATCCTATCATTGCAACTATTTCAGGTGGACAGTCTGGATCTACACATAAAACCGTAGCAATTACCTGTACGTCATTGTAGAACCCTTCAGGGAACAATGGCCTCAATGGCCTGTCCATAAGTCTTGCATTTAAGATGGCTTGTTCAGAGGGCCTTCCTTCTCTTTTAATGAAACCTCCTGGGAATTTACCAGCTGCATACATCTTTTCTTCATAATCACATGAAAGTGGAAAAAAATCTATATCGGCTCGGGGTTCGTCTGAAGCAGTTGCTGTTACATTTACTACTGTATCACCATACCTTACAGTGGCAGTGCCATTGGCTAATTGTGCTAATTTACCTATTTCAACTTGAAGTAGCCTTCCTCCTATAGCTGTTCTATATGTCTTATAGTCATCAAATTTCATGTTTAATATTACCTCCCGATTCTGTAATCTTTAATCGGGCCGGCTTGACAAGTTAACTTATTGCACGAATAAGCTAAATTCTCAAGCCAGACCCGTACCCGATTTAATTTAGTTTATGCAAAAAAGGCGGGGAATAAACCTCCGCCCCTTAGTTACTGCTATTTTCTTAATCCTAAACGTGTAATAAGGCTCCTATACCTTTCTACATCCTTGTTTTTAAGATAGTTCAACAAATTCCTTCTCTGTCCAACCATCTTTAACAATCCTCTTCTTGAATGGTGGTCTTTCTTATGAATCTTTAAGTGTTCGTTCAAATCATTAATTCTGTATGTTAATAAAGCGATTTGAACTTCGGGAGATCCTGTATCCCCATCATGAATTTTAAATTCATTAATTATTTCTGCTTTCTTTTTCTGATCAATCATCTTTCTCTCTCCTTTATTTGTTTTATCCTATAGCCGTGTATTACGTCGGAGATTCATAATACTCAGCTGTAGGTATTTATTGACGGTTAATAATACCATGATAAGTCGCAGCTGTCAAGCAGTCCTTCCTAATCTGTTCCGACAAAGATTCGATACTATCAAATTTCATTTCATCACGAATTTTCTTTATAAACTCAACCTTTATCTCTTTGCCGTAAATATCCTTATTAAAATTAAAGATGTGAGTTTCAACATTGCGTCTTTTGGTTTTTTCAACTGTCGGTTTTGTACCTACATTAGTAACGCTAGGATATTTTATACCATTGTAGCTGCAGAACGTTATATATACGCCATTAGCGGGGGAAACCATCCCTTCGTCAAGTATTATATTTGATGTAGGACAACCAATTGATCTGCCTATTTTGTTTCCTACAACTACCTGGCCACGAATACTGTAATAG
>JAAYHT010000199.1 GCA_012735285.1 Clostridiales bacterium
AAATCTCATTTCTTCTGTTATAATTGTTTTCATAAGAAAGGTCTCCTTCCAATATTTGTTTTTGAAGTTGAAAAACTTTATATCAGAGGCCTTTCTTTTTTTATACTTTTTTGACACAAATGTATTATCTCATATCAATGCGACAGAAAAACTAATTATTGGGTACTATATAATATATTAATAATTCAATATCAAACTGGGAGCAAATCATGAGTAGCGAAAATCAGATATGAAAGATTTGTCTAATGTTCGCTTTAAAGCGGACATTCAAAAAAATACGACAAATTTCTACCAAGGTTTGACTAGAAAGGCTTTACGAGTCTCGCCCGACGTTCTATAATGTCATTGTTCAAAGGAGTGAAGTCGAAGGCTATGCAGTTATTAAAAGACAGAATCATAAGAGATGGACAAGTTATCGGTACCGAGATCGTAAAGGTTGACTCATTTTTAAACCATCAGATAGATGTTGCCTTGATGTCGGAAATTGGAAAAGAGTTTGCGACACGCTTTGCAGGCCTTTCAATAGACAAAATCTTTACAGTTGAATCATCCGGTATCGCTATAGCATGCGCAACAGCCTTACATATGGGTAATTTGCCTGTGGTTTTTGCAAAGAAGGCTGTTCCCAATACAATGACTGATCAATGTTACTCAACAGAAGTTACATCTTTTACAAAGAATACTGTATACTCGATGATAGTATCCAAAAAATATCTTTCGAGGAATGATAATATTCTAATCATTGATGATTTTCTAGCATATGGTGGGGCAGCTCTTGGAATGGTGGAATTGGCCAAGCAGGCAGGTGCCACAGTTCATGGCATCGGCATAGCAGTTGAAAAATCATTTCAAGGAGGCTCAGAAAAGCTTAGGCAAAGGGGATATAGGGTTGAATCATTGGCTGTAATTTCGTCCATCAAGGACGGTTACATAATATTTAAAAATAACAAAGAAGGAGAAAGATAAGATGAAAAAATTTTTAGCTATTATCTTAGTTCTTGCTTTAGCGTTGACAACTTTGGTTGGCTGCGGTGGAGACGGAGGCGCTGAAGGTGGAGACGATGTAACAACCATCGGTTTCCTATATATTGGACCGATAACTGACGGCGGTTATAGCCAGGCACAGCATGAAGGAACCAAGGCAGTTGAAAAATACTTTGGTGACAAGGTAAAGATTTTATATGCTGAAAATGTAACGGAAGAAAAACAAGACGTTAAGACAAACGCTATTAATATGATCGACAACGGAGCTGATATCATAATCGCTACAAGCTTCGGTCATATGGATGGCATGGAAGAGCTTGCTAATGAATATCCGGACAAATACTTTCTCCATTTTTCGGGATATAAAATGAATGATACCAACTTTGGTAACTATTTTGGAGCAATGGAAGAAGCCAGGTATCTCTCCGGAATAGTAGCTGGTATGATGACAGAAACAAACAAAATAGGTTATGTAGCTGCTTATCCTTATACTGAAGTTCTTATCGGAATTAACTCATTCTATCTAGGTGCAAAATCAGTAAATCCTGACGTAACTATGAACGTTGTTTATATCAACACCTGGGGAGATGCAGCTTTAGAAAAATCAGCAGCAGAATCATTACTTGCTATGGGCTGCGACGTATTGACACAGCATGCTGACACTTCGGCTGCACAGCTTGCTGCAGAAGAGGCAGGATGCTATGCTATAGGATACAATATTGACAACAGCAAAGTAGCACCAGGATCCTTCTTGACAGCTCCAATTTGGCATCATGAAGCTTATTTAATACCTACTATCGAAAAAATGATGGCTGGAGAATATGTACCAGAATCATATTACGGAACAATGGCTGACGGTTATATAGGGCTTGCTCCTTTAACAGACCTGGTTCCTGATGACGTTAAAGCTAAAGTTGAAGAGGTTAAGGCTCAGATCTTAGCCGGCGACTTCCCAATCTTTGTAGGTCCACTCAAGGACAATCAGGGTAATGTAGTTGTTGAAGATGGAGATGCTCTTCTGACACGTGAAGAGATCTGGGCTATGGATTATATCTTGGAAGGAATTACAGCTACAGAGTAGATTTAAAAAGCTGATTCTGTAATAGCATAGGGACGGTTCATATAATGGCCGTCCCTAGAATATTGGAGGTATCGTATGGAGCCGGTTAAAGCAATTGAAATGAAGGGCATTTCTAAAGCTTTTGGATCCGTTAAGGCAAATGAGGATGTGAATTTTTCTGTTTACAACGGGGAGGTGCATGCACTACTGGGAGAAAACGGTGCAGGTAAAAGCACCCTTGTTAATATGTTGTCTGGAATATATAGGCCGGATAGTGGCACTATTTCTATCTATGGAAAAGAGGTCAGCTTTGCATCGCCAAAGGATTCAATTGAAATGGGTATAGGTATGATACACCAGCATTTTAAGCTGATCGACGTTATGACCGCCAAGGAAAATATTATTCTTGGAAAGAACGAAGGCATCTTTACCAAGGGTAAGCAAATAAGCAGTGAGATAAAGAAGATATCTGAACAGTATGGACTGGATATTGATCCTGATAAAAAAGTCTACGATATGTCTGTAGGAGAGAAGCAGACTCTTGAAATTATAAAAGTTTTATACAGAGGTGCTAAGATATTAATTTTGGATGAACCCACAGCCGTTCTAACTCCCCAGGAGATTAAAAAGCTGTTTACTATAGTTAGAAACATGAAAGAGCAAGGCTGTGCGGTAGTAATAATTACCCATAAACTTAATGAAGTTATGGAAATAAGCGATCGTGTTACTGTATTAAGAAGGGGCAGGTCGGTAGGGACAGTAGAAACCTCTAAAGTCGATACATCTACACTTATCGAAATGATGGTAGGTAAGAAAGTAGATTTGGCTATAAAAAAGGAAAAGGCTCCTGAGCCTAAAAAACTACTTTTGGAAGTACAGAATTTACATGTTAAAAACAGTGAGCAGAAATATGCATTAGAAGATATTTCTTTTAAACTATATAGCGGTGAAATCCTGGGAGTAGCAGGAGTAGCCGGCAGCGGCCAGAAAGAGATATGTGAGACTATTGCAGGTCTCACCAAGGCAGAAAAGGGACGCATTATCTTTGAAGGTGAGGACATAATCGGAAAAAGCCCTAGGGAGATAATAAGGCTTGGTATCAGAATGGGCTTTATTCCTGAAGATAGATTAGGCATGGGTTTAGTTGGCAGCATGGACATTGTTCATAATATGATCTTAAAAGACTATCACAGTCAACCCGGCATTTTCCTAAGAAGGGGACCAAGCATAAAGAAAGCAACCAAAATTGTAGAGAAGCTCGAGATTCATACTCCCGGAATAAATTATCCCGTAAAGAAATTGTCAGGGGGAAATATTCAGAAGGTACTTCTTGGAAGAGAGATCGATTCAAATCCCAAGGTTTTGATTACAGCCTATCCCGTTAGAGGTTTGGATATAGGGGCATCATATAAAATCTATGACTTACTTAACGAACAAAAGAGAAAGGGAGTAGGGATACTCTTTATCGGTGAAGACCTGGATGTTTTGATGGATTTATGTGACAGGGTTATGGTATTTTGTATTGGTAAGGTTGCAGGAATAGTAAATCC
>JAAYHT010000200.1 GCA_012735285.1 Clostridiales bacterium
ATATACAAGGCCTACTGGTTTTTCAGTAGTTCCTCCACCGGGGCCGGCAATTCCAGTTACGGAAACGCACAATCTTGAATTTGTAATTCTCTTTAGCCCTTCAGCCATTTCTATTGCAACTTCACTGCTTACAGCACCGTATTTTTCTAAAGTTTTTGGATTTACTCCCAACTCCTCTATTTTAGATCTATTGCTATATGTGACTAAACCTCGATCAAAGACCGCCGAAATGCCAGGTATTTGAGTCATAGTCTGAGCAAATAGGCCGCCTGTGCAAGATTCAGCACAAGAAATACTTATGTTCCTTTCAATTAGCTTTTTACCCACAACTTGATACAGCTCTTCATTGTCAGTGCTATAAATATAATCCCCTACTCTTTGTTTAATTTTTTCAATCATTTCTTCTGCGGCGGTCTTGGCTTCTTCTCGAGTCTTTCTCTTTGATGCAACTCTTATGCTGCATTCTCCCTCTTTTGCATATGTGGCTAAAGTTGGATCTGTCTGATTGTCTATTAGATCCAATAGTTCAGTTTCAAGCTTTGATTCACCAAGTCCGAACACTCTAAGAATACGGTAATATATCGAGCTTTCTGTCAAGTTCTCCAGGTATGGTTTTACCTTGTTTTCAAACAAATAACTCAATTCTTTAGGAGGACCAGGCAAACATATTATTATTTTACCATCTTTATCTAAAGCAAATCCGGGAGCCGTCCCAAGCTCATTTAAAAAAACGGTTGCACGTGATGGCACATAGGCTTGCTTTAAATTATTCTTAGTAGCTTTACTGCCAAATCGTTTGTAATGATCTTCTAGAATATCCATTGCCGGTTTATGGAATACCAGCTTATCATCTAATACTTCACATGCCACTTCCTTGGTTAAGTCATCTTGAGTTGGTCCTAATCCACCTGTTGTAATTACAAGATCGCATTCTTCAAAAGACTGTTCTATCATCTTTGCTAATCGTTTTGAATTATCACCCACAGTATGATGTGACATCACATCAATTCCCAGGGCATTAAGTTGTTGTGATAGATACACTGCGTTTGTATTAACAATTTGTCCGAATAAAAGTTCAGTTCCTACGCTAAGTATTGTTGATTTCATATTTACCTCTTTATTCAAGTCTAAAAATTTGTTTATTTTTTATTATATACTCCACTCCTGAATATACAGTCATAATTACTGCTAGCCATAGAATAATATGTCCAATCTGAAGATCGGTAAACATTGAAAAGGGCCAATTCCTCAACAGGATAAAAGTTAATGATACCATCTGAAGTGCGGTCTTAATTTTACCTGATTTTCCGGCGGAGATAATAATACCTTTCCCAGCAGCTACTGCCCTTAAACCTGTAACTATAAATTCTCTTGCTAAAATTACTATTACCATCCAACCAGCTATTTCACCAAGGTCCACTAAACAAATCAATGCTGATGTTACCAACAGCTTATCCGCAAGGGGATCCATAATCTTTCCAAAATTGGTTATCAGGTTGTTTTTCCTTGCTAAATAACCATCTAGGGCATCTGTTAAAGAAGCAACTATAAATAATATAGCTGCTAAATAATAATAATGATTCATTAATAAGATAATAAATATGGGTATTAATATTATTCTTAATATAGTTAATTTGTTTGCTATATTCATATTTAACCTCTTTTTACATGATATCCTACCAGGTCATAGTCAAAAGCATCAGTAATTTTAACCAATGCAAAATCGCCTGGCTTTAAAGACTCATCTGAAGTAAAGATTACTGAATTATCTATTTCAGGAGCATCATACTGAGACCTTCCGACGTAACAATCTGGCTCTATTTCTTCCACTAATACCTCCATAATTTTTCCAATATGTTTCATGTTATTTTCTAAAGAGATATTGCATTGAAGAGACATTATTGTGTCTTTCCGATCTAATTTTACCTGTTCATCAACTTGGTCTTTCATTGATGCAGCAACTGTTCCTTCTTCTTTTGAATAAGCAAATACACCTAGTCTCTCAAATCTGGTCTCTTCAACAAAATCTATCAGTTCTTCAAATTCATCATCGGTTTCTCCAGGAAATCCGGTTATCAAGGTTGTCCTGATATGAATTCCTGGAATATTCCCACGCAGCTTTTTAATTGTATTTTTTATAGATTCTTTCGTTGATCTGCGGTTCATAGACGATAGTATTCTGTCGCTAATATGTTGTATCGGTATATCAATATATTTACATATTTTATCATTTGATTTAATTACCTCAATCAGTCTGTCGGTTATACGGTCCTCGTAACAGTACATGAGCCTGATCCAACGAAGCCCTTCGATTTCACATAGTTTTTCCAAAAGGTATGCTAGGCGATACTCGCCATAAAGATCTATTCCATAAGCAGTTACATCCTGCGCTACTAAAATCAGTTCTTTACATCCATTAGAAGCTAAACTTTTAGCTTCTTCAATTATATTTTCCTCTTTGCGACTCCTATATTTGCCTCTGATTTTGGGAATTACACTATATGCACATATATTATCACAGCCTTCTGCAATCTTTAGGTATGATGAATAAATTTTTTCTTTGTTTTTCCTTGGCTTAATTTCTGTGAATGTTTTATCGCAGCTTCCAAAATGAGTTTCTCTACTACCTTTTTTGTATCTGTCAAGAATATCCGGAAGTTTGTGATAATCATTCACTCCAAGAAAAATATCAACTTCGTGCATCTCTTTAAATAATTCGTGCTTATATCGCTCGGATAAACAGCCGGTTACTATTAAAATCGCGCCATTTTCTTTGTACTTTGCTAGTTCGAATATCCTATCAATGGATTCTTCTTTAGCGTCGTTTATAAATCCGCAGGTGTTAACAATTATTGCTTGCGCCTCCATTGGGTCGTCAGTTATCTCGTGTCCGCTCTTTTCTAATAAGCCTGCCATATTTTCCGAATCAACAAGATTCTTTGGACAGCCTAATGTATCGATATATATATTCATAGATTAACTCTCTTCCTTATCTTTTCCTAAATTTCTATATTGCTCCTCAGTCATTAAGACTTTTCTTGGTTTACTGCCTTCGCTCGGTCCTACAATACCCCTTGCCTCCATCATATCAATTAATCTTGCTGCACGATTATAGCCTATGCGAAAACGCCTCTGTAACATAGAAACAGATGCTGTTTGAGCACCGATTACTGTTTGTATGGCGTCTTGAAGGAGTTCATCTGTGTCAGTATCTGCCGAGCTATCAAAGGTCCTTTCGATAGTTTGTAAAACATCATCTGAGTAATGACTTTCAGGCACTTGTTTTTTAATATAATCAATTACTTTATGAACTTCCGTATCTGATATGAATGATCCCTGTACACGAATTGGTTTTGTCATCCCAAGAGGGCTGAATAGCATGTCCCCTTTTCCTACAAGCTTTTCAGCTCCTGCCATATCTAAAATAGTTCTTGAGTCAAATTGGGAGGAGACTGCAAACGATATTCGAGATGGAATATTTGCTTTAATAACACCAGTAATTACGTCTACAGAAGGACGCTGAGTTGCAACTATTAAATGCATTCCTGCTGCTCTTGCCATTTGAGCTAACCTACAAATAGATTCTTCAACCTGAGATGGTGCTGCCATCATCAAGTCAGCAAGCTCATCTATTATAATGACTATCTGCGGCAGTATTTCGCTATTCTCACCCTTTGATATCATGCTTTCGTTATATGAATCGAGGTCACGAACACCTGCTTCTGCAAACTTCTGATACCTATTGGTCATCTCACTCACAGCCCAGTTTAATGCAGCTGCAGCTTTTGAAGGCTCTGTAACTACAGGTATTAGAAGGTGGGGTATACCGTTATAATTGCATAATTCTACTACCTTTGGATCTATCAGTACAAGTTTTACTTCATCAGGTTTAGCCCGATACAAAATGCTTACGATTATAGAATTGATGCATACGCTCTTACCTGAACCTGTTGATCCAGCTATAAGAAGGTGTGGCATTTCCTTTAAGTCAGCTACAATAGGAGTACCAGAAATATCTTTACCCACAGCAAATGCTAGTTTTGATTTCGCTGTTTTGAATTCTCTTGAGTCTAAAATATCACGTAAAGTTACTAAATTGACTCTATCGTTTTCAACTTCTATACCAACAGCCGCTTTGCCGGGAATCGGTGCTTCAATCCGAATACTCTTGGCTTCTAAGTTAAGCGCTATATCATCAGCAAGGCGCACTATACTGCTGACTTTTACTCCAATATTTGGCTGGATTTCATAACGCGTTATAGCAGGCCCTTTTGTTACCTGCAAAACCTTTGCATTCACACCGAAATTTTGCAAGGTCTGTTCAAGTTTTAATGCTTTGCTCTTAAGAGTAGCTTCCTCACCACTTACAATTTTACTAGGTGATTTTGCTAAAAGATTAATTGGAGGAAGCTTGTAGGGGTATGTTATATCCTGTATGTTTACTTTTAGGTCTTCCTCTTTTTTGGCTTCAACCTTTTTAGTTTCAGTAGTTTGTATTGGCTCTAAACCTTTGCCTTCTTCAGGCAGACTTGGCTCTTCAAGGCCATACCCCGGTTCTGCCTTTTCTCCCTCTTTATTAAAAAGCTGGTCATCCTTCATATAATCGATTATCTTCATTTGTTTAGGAGTTACAACTGAAGAAAACAATGAGCGTTTGAAAGCTTCGCTTGCTTTAGTAATAGCATCTCCTCCTATGGAGGATACTTTAATCTTGGTATCTTCCATATCTTCAATTACACTTTCTTTGTTTACTTCAGCTTGTTTTCTTAATTTTTTAATAAAATATGATACTGGTTTATTTATTACTAACATAATAGATATTATTATTAATACTCCGCACAATATGTACAGGCCATAAATTCCGATTAATTTTTTTAAGAGCAAACCTATGCCCATTCCGAAAGCTCCTCCGCCTTTTAAGACAATTCCGTCATAAAAGGCGTTACGGATAAAGCTTAAGGAGAATTCTTGCCCTGCTAAGAATCTACCTGAATTCAAAACACTTAATACTAAGAATATAAG
>JAAYHT010000201.1 GCA_012735285.1 Clostridiales bacterium
CTATAAGTACATTTCAGGCAGACCTGGAGGAATATTTGCACCCAAGGATAATGTAACCAGAGCAGAAGTAGTAACCATAATAGATAATGCCGTAAAGGCCTACTACGCAGAAGCAGGAACTTACACAGCTGATGTTTCTGCTGAGAATGCACATTGCGTAGCAATTGTAAAAGTTAAAGACGTAATAATTAAAGATGCTAAAATATCGGGAGATTTGATTGTAGCAGAAGGTGTAGGAGACGGGAACTTCACTCTGGATAATACTGAAGTAACAGGCAAGCTTGTTGTACGCGGTGGTGGCGATGAATCCATCATAATCACCAACGGCTCTAAACTAGGAACGGTAATAGTAGCACGTGTAGACGGAAAAGTACGCGTATTCGCAGAGGACGGAACAGAGGTAGGAACAGTAATCCTAGACGGTAAAGATGATGTCATCATCGAAGGTAATGTAGAGAAAGTAAGCGTACTAGCAGAAAACATCAACTTAATCGTTGCTGAAAATTCATCGATTAATGAAATTACAGTTGAAGGGCAAGACATCAATATTTCTACTGCTAAAGGTGCTGAAATTAAAGAAGTAGTAGTAAACAATGATAAAGTAACAGTAGAAGGAGACGGAAAGGTAGAAGCAGTTCAAGCTAATGCAAACAATGTAGTAGTTAAAACTGAGGGTACTAAAGTAAAAGCAGCAGAAGGAACAACAGGAGTTGTAGCTGGTGATCAAGAAGTTGCACCAGGTACAGAAAGTTCCGTTACACCAACACCACCATCTTCAGGTGGAGGGGGAAGTAGCAGACCGCAAACACCGGCTGTATTACCTACAACAGGTGTAAGCCCTGAGCCTGGCACCGTTTCCGGAGAAGTAACGTTTACTTTTGGATTCAAATCGGTAACTGGTAATCTCGAAGAGTTAGAGTTAGATGTTTACCTCGACAATACCGGTGATAAAAGGGATTATAGTGAACATTTAGGCTTCAACCTCCCTGCTGGAAAAACCGAGATAGAAGCTTGGGTTGAGGAAGTAGTAGAGAAATACGATGACTTAGACAAGTTCCATGATTTATTAGCAGCAGCCGGCTATCAAAAAGACAGTGATTCCAACGCAGATACACTGAAAGAAAACATCTTCTATGAAGGAGATGCAAAAGCAGGCACATGGACTCTCAAACTTGACACTGCAAAACTAGGCGCCGAAAAGATAGAGTTTTTGGTAGCAGTAACAGATAGCACAGGAGCAAAGTGGGGCGAGAATAATTACAATAAGCCTGGTGCTGATGTTAAGGCGTTCTTGTACACTATAGATCAAACCGTAGTAAGTGTCTCAACCATTGACGAATTAACTGAAGCTTTGAAAAATGCAGATATTAAAACAATCAACATCACAAACGGCATATCAAACATCGTCTCACCTATAAAAGTAGAACATAAAGTAACAATAAACGGTAATGGAAAAATATTAAGTTTTTCTGGCTTAGAAGACATCGAAAGCACTGAAAATGATGGGCTAATTATTTACGCTGGGGCTGCTGGAACCGTAGTCAATGATTTAATTGTTAATGCATGTTTGAATGAGACTTCTGAGTGGGTTGGAACTTATGCAATCCATGTCTACAATTCAGAAGCCACATTAAACAATGTAACTGCAACAGGTGGCTACGGTGGCATCTTAGTTAATGGTTCTGATGTAACCCTAACTGGCACCATCGATGTATCTGATAACGGATTTGGTGGTATAGAAGTATCTTTTGGTTCTGGCTTAAATGATGGAAACTTATCTTTGGATGTTATTAAGGCAACCTTAACCAATAATTCAGAAGTGTACGGCAAGCCAACGATTTGGGAAGACAAAGTAACTAAAAAAGTAATCGCAAATGACGATCAATTTACAATAAACGACAAGGTTAAAGCAGATCAAGTACAATACTATATAGATGCGAAAAATGCAGTAGCAGCAACTCTCAGCATGGTGGAACCCATCCCCGAAGTATTAGGCACAGTAGGCTGGACTCGTTTTGCTGGTAAAGTTGAAGTGGCCGATGCTGTTGAAGAGGGAGATACCAATGCATATTACATCTTTGAAATAACTGATGGCGGATTGGAAGATGGGACAGTGTTGCAGTACTATCACTATACAGATGGGGCCGAAGGAGTTTGGTTACCCTTTGACGTTGAAGGAGACGGCAAATATCGTTTTGGAGACTCTGATGGTTTCGACCTTGCAAAGGTAGATGGCGTAATAACTGAGTTTCAGGCAAAAATATTTGGTGAGAGCATTACTGGCGCAGCATACCTAATCGATGCTACAACAAAAGACATAATTTCCAACAAAGTAGAAACAACACTTGTAGCTAAGCCGGTGACAGAACAAGATATAGCTATTGCCGCAATTAAACCCAGCTGGAAGTTAGGTGGAGTTGAACCTGTTGATGATAATGCATCATTGCCTGACAGCGTGGGGAATGTTGACTTTAAAGTTACCATCAATACCAGCTATGAGAATAAAGAAGCAGCCCAAAATAGCGGACGAAAGGTAACAACCCTCTTTACTATTCCGGATGGTGTTACAGTTTGGTACCCTGTTTGGAAAGAAAGTACATTGACCTATGAATCTGCTTCAAGTGGTGAAGTGGCCCTTGGCATGGTTGGACACCCGCTAAGCGAAGAAAACATTGATGCAGACGGGATTGTCTATGTTGCCTTAGACGAAACAACAGAAACAAAGTTCACAGTCACTATAAAACTGGTAGATGAAGAATGGCAAGATGTTGTATATGGTGATCAAGAACTTGAGATTGAAATTCATGTGTCGAAATATAAGTTTGAGTTTGGAGATAATATAGAAATCATAGCCGGGGGTTTATTGGAAGAAACCGAATATAATAGTGATGGTTCAACGCTTGGCGGGCTAGCTGTTGAAAATTTAACTCCAACGACAGTAACCCTGAAGCCCACTGTTATGAAAGAATTGGGCTATAAAAAAGTGAGAATCCTGCCACTGGAGGTAGAGGGCCCTACCGGTAGCAGTATTCAAGTTTGGATATATGACTCCGAAGGCGGAAAATGGTACGACATGGTCCAAGAAGGCTGGGGTAGCCAAGGCACAGGCTTTAAATTAGGCGCCACTGAAAACAAAGAAATGGAGGTTTATGTCTTGGCCGACACTCCGGGAACCTACAAGGTGACCTTTAAAGCTGTAGACACAAGTGACCAGGAAAATGAAATTGTAATTGCGGAAGGACATGCTACCATATTTGCTCCTTTCCACTTCGATGCTGATACCGGGATAATTAGCAACTATGTGGGAAATAAAGAGAATATTGAAATCCCGGCAACTATTAACGGTGTTACAGTAAAGGCTATAGGTGAAAAAGCTTTCGAGAATAATCAAGATATTATAACGGTAACATTTGCAGAGGGTTCAGAGCTTGAAACCATAGAAAAACTAGCTTTCGATAATTGCCGTAAATTGGTAAGCATAACTATTCCTGAGAGCGTCACCAGTATTGGGGAAGGGGCTTTCCGTGGTTGCGATGCTATGACGAGCATAGTTATTCCCAAAAAAGTCACAATTATTGGGCCTTATGCTTTCTATTATTGCGAAAACTTGAAAACCATAACTATTCCTGAAAGCGGCGCCAGTATTGGGCATAGGGCTTTATCTTATACTGCTTTGGAAAGCATAACTATTCCGAATAATTGCCGTTTAGATAATTATGCACTCGCTAATAATGATAGCCTGACAACTATAGAAATGATGGGTGATGATATAGATCTTGGTGAAAACGTTCTTTTTGTAAGCGAAGAAGAGGGAGATCGCGGTTTCCATGATGCTTACAACAGTGGAGGAGCGGGAACTTACGTATTGGAAGGAGAATCCTGGGTAAAACGAGAACAATAAAGCAGCGAATTGGGTGACTAGGGAGAACCGAATAACCCATAACCAATAACCATAAGCGCCCCGTGGAAAGCAGGATATTAAGCTCTCTCACGGGGCTTTTTCTTTTTCCTTAGGAGCTATCAAACTCTTATGAGGATGGAGGTA
>JAAYHT010000202.1 GCA_012735285.1 Clostridiales bacterium
AAGTTCCACCTCACCAATAACTTCTACTCCAGCTTTTAGTGCATTCTGTATGATATCTATCTCTAAAGGTACGCCTGGGCTGACAACTACAAAATTATAAATAGCCATGTCCTTTGGCTCTTCACCAAAAAAACACTTAACATCTTTGTTTAAAAAGAAATTAACCATGTTGGGCTTTAGTTCATTTAATTTTTTCTTATCATAAACGGATACATTTGCACCTTGAGATAATAAGGCTTCTGTTGCAGCAATTCCGGATTTCCCTAGCCCAACAACCAAAATATTACTGTTTTTAATATTCATATTTCTACCTCATACCTAATTTATTGCAAAGAGACTGATTATACATAGCACTAAAGTCGCAAGCCAGAAAACAGCAACTACCTTAGTCTCCTTCCATCCAGATAGCTCGAAATGGTGATGTAAAGGAGACATCTTAAGCAGCCGTTTTCCACCTGTTTTCTTAAAATACCAAACCTGCAATATGACCGACAGAGCTTCAGCAACGTATACGCCGCCCGCTATTGGTATAATCAGTTCAATGTTCATGATAATAGCAGCAGTCGCTACACCACCGCCTAAAGCCATTGATCCGGTATCTCCCATGAACACTTTTGCAGGATGCTTGTTGAATACTAGAAATCCTAAGCACGCACCTGTAAGTGCACCGCAAAAGACAGCTGCAGATTCATAATAAAAAGCATTCGCTACTAGTGCTAGGAACAGTGCCACAATCATTGTAACCCCTGAGGCTAATCCATCTAAGCCATCAGTCAAGTTAACACTGTTAGCCATAGCGACAACTACAAAAGCTATAAAAGGTACATAAAATATTCCTAAATCTAAATAAGCATTAAAAAATGGTATAAAAATATTAGTTCCATAAACTGATACTTTTGCTTGATATAAAGCTATCCCGACTGCTATGAGTATTTGAAGAATCAACTTCTGCTTTGCCGTCAATCCTTGATTTCTTTTCATGCTGACCTTTACAAAGTCATCAAGAAAACCTAGAATACCAAAAGCTACAAAAGCTATTAAAATAATCATCATATCTGTATTTAATTTGCTCGAAATCAAGGATGTGATAAGTACGGCAATTATTATAACAATTCCTCCCATGGTGGGAGTTCCAGATTTTATCATATGGGATTTAGGCCCTTCTTCTCTGATACTCTGGCCGGCCTTTATCCTTCTTAATATGGGAATGAATATCATAGTCCCAATAACTGTAATAGCAAATGATACGATGACATGTGTTGCAATTTGTATATAACCCATTGTAATTTCCTACTCATTTGATGTTTTTAGTTGCGTAACTATTTCGTCCATAGCCATTCCGCGCGACCCTTTAACAAGAACTACATCTCCTGTTCGGATCCACTGGGCTAAAACTCCTTTAAGCAATTCTTTGGAATCAAAGTGAATAGCCTTAGTCCCTTTAATCCGTGCCGCATCTGAAATGTACTTGGCGTTTTTCCCTACTGATATTACCACATCAACTCCTTTATTGGAAGCATATTCACCTATTTGAGCATGGTATTCTTTCTCCTTTTCACCTAGCTCAAACATATCCCCCAAAATTGCAATTTTACGTTTCCCTTGAATAGAAACCAATACGTTTATTGCTGCCCTCATAGAGTCCGGGCTTGCGTTATAAGTGTCATCAACTATCTTTATTCCTTGCTTTTCCTCAATATGCAATCTTTTCTCTGTAAATAGCAGCTTGGCCAATCCATTTGCGGCTTTTTCCATATCAACACCCAAGCACACTCCTGCTGC